>CALXBD010000088.1 GCA_944386445.1 uncultured Clostridia bacterium | reverse complement strand
CTCCAAAGTGATAACGCCGTCAGCGGAAACCTTCTCCATTGCCTCAGCAATCAGTTTGCCGACTTCTTCGCTGCCGGAAGAAACGGTGCCAACCCGGGTGATGTCGGCAGAGCCGGAAACTTTCTGAGAATGTTCGATGATCGATTTGACAGCAGCGTCAACAGCCTTCTGGATGCCGCGTTTCACAACCATGGGGTTGGCGCCGGCAGCCACGTTCTTCATACCTTCACGAACCAGAGCCTGAGCCAACAGTGTAGCAGTAGTAGTACCGTCACCAGCAGCGTCATTGGTCTTGGTAGCGACTTCTTTTACCAGCTGAGCACCCATGTTTTCAAATGCTTCGGGAAGCTCGATTTCTTTTGCAATCGTCACGCCGTCATTGGTAATCAGGGGAGCGCCGAATTTCTTGTCCAGAACAACGTTGCGGCCCTTCGGTCCAAGGGTAATCTTTACCGTATTTGCAAGTTTGTCAATGCCGGTCTGGAGAGCCTTTCTGGCTTCCTCGCCGTAGATAATCTGTTTTGCCATAACCAGTTCCTCCTAAGTAATGTATCAATATCAGGAATTATTCAACGATAGCGAGTACGTCGCTCTGCCGGACAATCGTATATTCCTGGCCGTCCAGCTTTACTTCGGTGCCGGCATATTTGCTCAGCAATACCTTATCGCCGACCTTCAGTTCCATCACAACTTCATGGCCGTCTACAACGCCGCCCTTACCGACAGCAACTACTTTTGCCACAGAGGGCTTTTCTTGAGAAGCTGCGCTGAGGATAATGCCGCTTTTCGTGGTTTCCTCCGCCTCCTGCATTTGGACCACAACGCGGTCTGCCAACGGTTTGATGTTCATAATGGTTCCTCCTTATATGTGTTTCAATAATTAAGTTCATTTGGTCCTTAGCACTCATATTCATTGAGTGCTAACACTATCTATTTTATCCTTTCTTGCAAAAAAATCAAGAGGTATTTTGAAAAAATCGGAAAAATTGTATATATAAACAAATTATTCCCAAAAGATCAAGTTTAAATTGTGATACTTATTAAATTTATGACAGCTTCGCGTGTCAAACAAGCAACTGCCTCTGCGATGTTAATAATTCTGATATTTTGAAATATTTCACATAAAAATTCTGAGATTCATTAAATAGAAGAAATATATACGAAAAAATACTCGGTTTAAGAGATAAACTTTGTTTATTTTTCTTTTGAATATAAGGGCTAAAATTGTTGACAGTGCGGAGAGGTGTGTGCTATACTAAATTAAAATTTATAATACGGTACCTGCAAGGACAAAGGTGCGCAGCAGCTCCAGCCCGGCAGATATGGAAGGATGGGAAAAATGGAAGAAATCCGCATTGAGCGTACCACTGCGCCAAAGCAAAAACCTGATGAAAACCATCTGGTCTTTGGCCATGATTTTACAGATCATATGTTTGTTATGAATTGGAATAAAGAGCAGGGGTGGCATGACCCTCGGATCGTTCCCTTCGGTCCACTGACCCTGAGTCCTGCCTGTAACTGCTTCCACTACGGCCAGGAAACCTTTGAAGGGTTGAAGGCTTACCGCAGCCCCGATGGATCTATCCGCCTTTTCCGGCCGGAGGAAAACTTCAAAAGGCTGAACAATTCCAATGATCGCTTGTCCATGCCTCAGGTGGATGTGGACTTCGCTTTGAAGGCGTTGAAAACTCTCCTGAAGCTGGATGCCGATTGGGTTCCCCATAAAGAGGGTACATCACTCTATATCCGGCCTTTCGTGATCGGAACAGAGCCTTCTTTGGGCGCACATACCTCCAGCGAGTATATGTTTATCATTATCCTCAGCCCTGTGGGAGCTTATTATTCTACCGGACTCAGCCCGGTTAAAATTTATGTTGAGAACGAATATGTCCGCGCAGTCCGCGGCGGCACGGGCTTTGCCAAATGCGGAGGAAACTACGCGGCGTCTATGAAAGCACAGGATATCGCTGAAGAAGAGGGATTTTCTCAGGTGCTGTGGCTGGACGGCGTGGAGCGGAGATATATTGAAGAGGTCGGCGCAATGAACGTCTTCTTCGTGTTGGGCGATGAGGTCGTTACCCCGATGCTGCAGGGGAGCATCCTTCCCGGCATTACCCGGAAGTCTGTCATCGAACTGCTGAAGAGCTGGGGTGTGAAGGTCACCGAACGCCGGCTGTCTATTGATGAGTTGGAGACTGCTTATCGCGAAGGCCGCTTTACCGAGATGTTCGGCAGCGGTACGGCAGCGGTTATCTCTCCTGTGGGACTGCTTCGGTATCAGGATATGGATATGAAGCTCTCTGACGGAAAGATTGGGCCGTTGTCCCAGAAACTTTATGATGAGCTGACCGGAATCCAGTGGGGTACCAAACCGGATCCCTTTGGATGGAGCGTTAAGGTTCTGTAAGAAAATAAAAAGCCCGCCGGAAATCCCGGCGGGCTTTTGGCTTCCCAAAGGAAGCATCTATAGTGAAGCGGCCCGGCCCGCTACCGTTATGGTATGCTGTGGGTGACGGGACGGTGCATGAGCTCTTTTTGGGTTGCAAAATTCACAAAAAGGGTCTTGAAACAATTCGTTGCGCCACGTATAATATAACGTGGTGTATTAATGCCTGATAAGGATTTTATAAGTTTACATAAAAAGGAGCGTGCCAGGATGAGCACTGAAAATAAAGCAATCTCTGTCCGGGCGGCGTCTTCCGTTACGCTGCCGGCTGTTTCTATGCGG
>CALXBD010000087.1 GCA_944386445.1 uncultured Clostridia bacterium | reverse complement strand
ATAAAACGCAGACAGTATTATGAGAATTTGGAACTGGTAGCATAGTCAGTGATATCCTTGAAATAAATGTGTCAACTAATCTTGACAATATCAATCAACAGAAGAAGAATGTATCAAAAATCTGGAATGGTGTAAGATTTCATGTTATAATTTGGAAAGAATGGTTGACAGTCTTTCGTGGTTTGTTGGGGGTAATGAAACACAAATCCGGGAGCTTCAGCGTAAATTAAATGAACTTGGTATTCAGGGAAGTAAAGGTAGACTAGAAGAAGATGGTGTTTATGGAAAAGAAACGCAGAGTGCATGGCTTTCATTTTTAAACCGTTTTGAACATGGCGTTTTTCCAGTATTAAAATGGGGAGATCCATTGCAGAGTAAATTTACAGGAATAGAAACTACATATAAGTTAACTAAAAATGGTGCGAAATTTTCACAGTTCAGCCCAGCAGGTTCAAAATTACCTTTATTTAGAGTTGATTTACATGCATATGGAAAAATAAAGGAATATTATCATATTAATGTAAAAACATTGCCTAATGCTTCTAAGTTACAGAAAACTGTGGCATCGAAATTAGATCACTTTCAAATATCTAAGAATGCTTATGATTTATTAAAAAACTTTGATAAAGTATCAAAATTTATTCATGTAGCAGGTAAAGTGTTATTAGTAGGGGGACTTACACTTGATGTGCTAGAACTGGGATTATCTATATATGATGATTTATCAGATCCAGACAAAAAACTTGGGAAAAAAACTATTTCAACTCTTGCAGGTATCGGAGGACGATGGTTAGGAAGTGTGGTAGGTTCAAAACTTGGAGAGTTTGTAGGTAGCAAGATAGGCACCGCAATAGTTGCAGGACCTGGTACTGTTATTGGAGGTGCTATAGGGGGGATGGTTTTAGGCGTTGCAGGTTCCTTTGGAGGAGATGCTTTTGGTAGATGGGTAATTGACATTACATATACAGAAGAGGTGTTCTCATGATATTTAACAAAAAAAAAGTTGAGACTTGTTTAGACGATTTAATATTTTGCAGGTTACCATCTTCTACAGATAATTTATTCTTAGGATATCATACCGACACAAAAGGTTTGTACGAAAAATTTCTTTTGATTGTATTGGAAATTCTCTCTGAATTGTCAAAAGATTGTGTGGTGCTCACTCATATCTATCCGCAAAATATCACCTTAGGCAAAAGACATGGATATCGGAAAGTAGAACTTTCGCCGGGTGCCTTTGATTTTATTAAGCAGCCTGTCTTTCAAAAAGCTCATCAGGTTTCGGATTCTTCAGGCTCTGTCATTGTCCAGACTAAGGAGATCGATACTGAACTCTTACGGACCTTTTATCTGTGGCCACAACATACTGACTTTGAAAACGATATCTATGTATTTCCGCAAGAGCCTTTGTGGACAGACTTTTCTTATCCGAAGCTGGCAGCAGAACTAAAAAGCAGCAGTCCACGGTTCATTTTTTCCTACAATGAATTTCATGTGGGATTGAATATCCAAATTATAGAATCAAATTATTGGACGGACCAAGTTATTTCTGTTGTAGAAAATATTTGCGTAAAATATGGCTTAAATCCAGATACCACATTTTTAGCAAAAGAAAGTTGAAAATTGACTTTGTATATAGTATAAAGAAGATAAAGACAACAAAAGAATTACTTTCTTAAAACATCAAACGCAAGACGCGCACCCACCGGCGTGAGTGCGCGTCCTGTTGTAGCTCTAAGCCATTGGGATTGTTGTGTGATAAAATAGATATCAAAAATATTTTGTGCAGCAACATCTGAAGTCCTATAACTGAAAAAGGCTCTGAATTATCCCAACCAAGTTTTTAAAACAATTTCATATCAGCCAAAGATATGAGATCCTTATTCGGGGGCGGATTTACTGGTCCGGCTGCTCCTGTTGCGGTGCCTGTATTAGCTATTGTTGGAGGGATTGCAGGCTCATTTGCTGGAAACGCTTTGGCTAAATGGATAGTAGATATCACTTGTGCGGAGGAGTGAAAATCATGAAGAAGTTAATAAATCAAAATACGATTCCCTTCTTTTTTGTAGAAGAAGATCCGCATCTGTCCTGTGAGGATTACCTTTGTTACATCGTGAGCAGCAGAAAATCCATTGATTCTCCTAATCTTTCAATGGATATGTGTGCAGAAACCATTATGGGGAGTCTTTTAAAAGAATGCAATGTTTTTACAGAAGTGGATCTTCCCTGTCCCCAAAAACTTCCTATACCAATGCCAAAGGGCAGTATATTTTATGAAGGAAATTCTATGGTTTGTGTAACCAAAGGAATGCATCGACAACTGATCCATTTGCTACACAATTCCTTTATAAACGCACCATATATTCAATCAGGATTTTTTTCATCACTTGAAAAATGTGATAGTTTTTCACAAGCGAAAAAACGTTGTAACGATAATCCGGATATATGGATGAAATATGATAAAAGAAACATGCAACTGCATATTGGAATTTTAGCTGATAAATTCCATGAAGAAAAATTAGTCTACCTGCTCAATGAGATTGGAGTAAAACAAGGAAAGAAATTTGTGTTCGGATGGCCTGTTTCACATAAATGATATTCCTGTATTATCAATGTTGGACCGGACGTCAGTGCGGAACGGGCTGGAAGTTGCGGATATGCCCAAAGATTCCTTTCCATGATTCCCAAATTGCGGTCCTGGATAAATTAAGAGGTGGATTATGAAGACAGCACAAAAGTCAATTTGGTGGAACATTTTACGAATAACAGGAAATATTCTATACATTGTAATTCTATCATTTCTCTTGTTTTTTTTCTATAAAATGATGGATTATGAAAGATTTTATTTTGGGCCTGAATTTATTATTTCAGAATGTGATACTGCTGATTGGGCATGGCCGAGTTCAGCATATTATGAAATTCTTTGTTTCACATATATCGTCTGTCCATTTTTACTATACTCATTTGTCCATAAGCTGTTGATAAACAACTCAAAATTCATGAAAGGCTACTCCGTTTTAGGAATTCTTATAACGTTGGCGGAGATGGGGTGGGTAATTTTCGTGCCTCAATATGTAGCTTGGTACACAGTTTTGCTTGCAACAGTAATTATTTTTGCGATTCGAGTGCTAATTCATGTAATCTACCATACTCTTTTACGAAAAACCAAGTATTTATATGAGATTAAGCATAAAAAGGATGTACTCTCCAGCTGATGCATCTCTCCTCTGTTAGGAATAGAATTTCAAATATTGACTTGCTAAATGAAAACGCACACTCACCAGCGTGAGTGTGCGTTTTATTATAGCTCTAAGCCATTGGGTTATTGTTGCAAAATAGATGTCTGTGTCAGCGCGGGATACTTACGGGCGAAAGCACGGTATCGATATCCGCATATAGATGCTTTCTGCCGAGCAAAGACGCCGGAATGCAGCGAGTTTCTTGATAAAGTGCAAGCAGTTTCTAGTGGCATTTACAGGGAAAGATCTCATTCCTAACCAGCTCGGGGAGAAAAAGACTTGTGGCAACAAGTTACTGCGTTGCCATTTGTACAGTTTTTTGCAGTCTTTTATTTACGCTATTTTTCGATAGTGCAGCATTGAAGTTCAAATATGAAACCTTTCTCGAATCATATTAGCAACTTGCTCCGGAGAAAGAGAAGTGTTATCAATTCGGATATAGTTGTTAAAATGAATGTCTTCGCGGTTTGAAATCATCCTGTGAGCAGATTCTATCTGGCGAAATACTTTTTCGGATTGTTCAATATTGGCCTTAGAAGGTTTATTAAGGATTCGGTTAGGAGTTTTGTTGCGCTCGATCCGCACGTCGAAATCTGCAACTAACTCAACAACAAATATTTCTGCGCCGTGGGATGCAAACATTTCCAGAACACGGTTCAGCCCTTCGTAACTTTTGGGATCATCAAAAGCAACCATGCAGGTGTAGATAAATCCATCATAATCACTCTGAGCCACCGCTTTTAGTATCTCATGCTTAAAAAGGGAATTCAGCCGTCTTCCTTCCGCAGAATGGAACACGTCAAAAAACTGGTTTACAAACTCAATCGTCATATGATTATGTAGGAGTTTAAAGCCGGTTATCTGAGAAAGAGCTTGCCCGACGGTCATTTTCCCTACAGCGTGAGCTCCAAGAATTACAATTACTTTCATATAGAGACCTTTAACATGACTGCGGACAACATCACTTTAGTTGATTTCATGCTGCCACCTCTTTTCTTTATTCTTTAATTTTATTGTACTTCAAAACTATGAACAGTTCAACCACAGAAAGTGAGGTATCAACCATGTACTACACCCAAGAACAGATAGACCGGGCGATCCAAAGAACTCGGAGAGCACTGTGTCCCAGGTCTAACCTCGATATGTTTTAGATATCATGCTCTGTGAAGCAACAAAGATTCCCCATAATCCCGCATCAACACTGAGCGGATAACAAAAAAACACCATGAATGTCCAAACCTCGAGAGTTCGGACATTCATGGTGTTTTCCACTAATTCGTTGTATTTCGGCGGATCAGAATCGGGGTGATGACCTTATGGATCGGTTTTTTCAAAGCCTTGGGACTGCGTTTTTTTCGTTCGTTCATCTGCATGACCAACAGCTGCATCGCTTCGTCCGCAAGCCGTTCGATCTGCTGTCCCACTGTACTGATCGGGATAATCGCCTGCGCGGAAATAGGCGAATTATCAAATCCGACGATTTTGAATTTGTCCTGAAAACCTTCATAATGATATTCATGCAGCAAAACATTCAGCAATACATTTGCATGGGTATCGTTCGACATGAAAATGCCAATTTTTTTGCCTTGATACCGTTTTTCGATTTCACCGACGATCCTTTTCAGGTTTTCGTAGTTTTCGGCATAGGTATTTCCAATATCTTTTTCGACAAGCTCATGGGGAAACTGGTTTTCCCGGCAGGTGTCCAGAAATCCGTCGATTCGTTTGGCAGACGGGACAGCGGGATCTACCTTGGAGTTGATGTGGATCAAAACATCGCAGTCGCTTTTGATCAGCAGGCTGGTGGCCTGCACAGCGCCCATGTAGTTATCCGTATTGACACTGCAGACGTACTTGTCTTCCCGTTCTATTGTTACCACTGGGATGTGGTAGGAGGCAAGCTGTTTGGAGGAGATGGTGTGGCTTAAAACGATCAGCCCCTCGATATTATACGTCAACAGCTCCTCGATATATTGTTTTTCTGTATCCTTGCTGCCATTTCCTATAAAGACGATAAATTTATACCCATACTTATCATATCCGGAAATGATCTGGTTGAGCACCTCAGAGTAATAATGCATATACAGGTTTGGGACAATAATCCCCACGATCTCTGTTTTGCCGTTTGCAAGGACCTTTGCGAGCTTATTTTCCCGATATCCCAGCACATTTAGAGCATCGGCAATTTTTTCCTGGTTTTCTAGGGTAAGGGTATCCGGGTGGTTGAAGTATCTTGAGATAGTCGTCTTTGAAAAACCGGTATACTGTGCGATATCGGCAAAGGTGACCTTTTTTTTTGTCATGCTCTTTCCTCCGCGTCTGAATATAAGACTACTTTCATTATACCACAGAAATTCCGTTTTTCAATAGAGTAATCGGTTAAGTAACCGGTTTTTTGACAGATGCACAAAACCCGGGATCGTTTTTTTGTCACTTCTTCTAAAGATTCAAAAATCTATTGACACGTTTCTTGTTCTGTGATATGATTCAAGCGTAGAGTAACCGGTTACTTTACCGGTTACACAAACGTTTCGGTATCATTCAAAGGGAGGATCATGATGAAACAAATCAAGTATATAGCCGTTGGTGCTATAGCGTGCGTTTGTTTTCTTACGGGCTGCAGCAAAACGCCAAGCCCAGGAGAAATCGCCGGCTATGATAATGGCGAACAATATCTCAGCATATGGGTTCATTCTATTGAGGATACGCCGGAGGGGCAGGCATACCGAACATCCGTGGAATCCTTCAACCAAAAATTTGACGGCGTCTATTTTGCGGACATTGAGTTTATTCCCCGGAACGATAACGGCGGCGGTTACTCCGATAAGGTCAATGCGTCGGTACTGTCAAACAGCCTGCCGGACGTGCTGACCGTGGACGGGCCGAATATCGCGGCCTATGCGGCAAACGGCATCATTCAGCCCCTCGCGGAGCTTACAGAAGAAGAACGTGGAATCTACCTTGACTCCATTCTGGAGCAAGGCACCTACAACAATACGCTGTACGCGCTGGGCGCGATGGAATCGAGCGTCGGCCTTTACTACAACAAGGCAATCCTGAGAGAAGCCGGCATTGAAATTCCGCCCGCAGACGACCCTTGGACATTTTCGGAATTCCTGGACATTCTGGAACGGTTGAAACCGATCATGGCTGAGAAAAACGGTTATCCCATTGACATGACCTTCCCTGTTGGTGAATCCAGCATTTATTATTTCGCACCGTTTATCTGGTCAAATGGTGGGGATCTGATCAGCGAAGACGGGCTGACCGCAGACGGATATTTCAATTCCGCTCAAAACGTGGAAGTGATGAACTACTTCAAGA
This sequence comes from uncultured Clostridia bacterium, assembly GCA_944386445.1. GTDB lineage: Bacteria > Bacillota > Clostridia > Oscillospirales > Ruminococcaceae > Merdivicinus. Next base: position 6,167 of record CALXBD010000087.1, on the reverse strand, counting down.
GCATCGTAGACAACCAATACATGTCGGAGGCGCCGATTTCCAATCTCTTTGAAAGCGGTCGCGCCGCCTTTAAGTTTGATGGCGCGTGGGAAGTCAACACCATCTATACCAGCTATCCCGATATCGAACTCGGCGTTGCGCCGTATATCGTGAGTGATAATTGGGACGGCGGCAAATATACCCCGACCGGATCCTGGGCGTTTGCGGCATCTTCTGAAGCCAGGGATATCCAAGGCGCAACAGAACTTGTCAAATGGATGAGCGGCGTGGAAAGCGGGCTTGAGCTTTACGAACAGACCAAATCCCTGCCGTCCACCTACGCGGCATACGATCAGATCAGCATATTTACAGAAGACGAAAACTACAAGGCGCTTTATGAACAGCTGCGCGACTACGGTCACCCGCGGCCGAAAACCCCGGTTTATCCGCAGGTAAGCACCTTATTCCAGCAGACACTTGAGAACGTTGCGCTCAGTGGTATGGATGCCGAACAGGAGCTCAATAAATCCACAGAAAGGATAAACGCGAAGCTGGAGCGTTATGTGAGAGAATGATGAAGAAGAATACCAAAAATTCAATTGTCGGGATGGCATTTTTTGGTCCGGCACTTGTTTTGCTGACAATATTCCTTTTCCTGCCGATGATCCTGACCGTTATTTACAGCTTTACGGACTATTTCGCACTCAACCCCGACAACACTCATTTTGTGGGATTTGAAAATTTTGTCAACATCTTCGGCGACGAGCTTTTCACCACCGCATTCCTCAACACCGTAAAATTCGTGGTGATCATTGTACCGCTGCAGTGTCTCGGTGCACTGGGTCTGGCGCTGCTGATCCACAAGGTAGCATACTGTAAAAAGTATTTTAAAGTTGCCTTCTTTGTACCGGTGGTCATGTCGCTTGCCGTTGTGTCCACCCTCTGGATTCAGATCTACAGCCCGGAAGGAATCATTAACTCCATCCTCACCGCCTTCGGCATAGAAGCACAGCCGTTCATCTACAGCGCCAAACAAGCGCTTCCGTCCATCGCAATCATGAGCGTGTGGCAGGGTGTCGGCTATCAGATGATCATTTTCCTCGGCGGATTGCAGGCGATCAACCCGGCGCTTTATGAAGCGGCGGAAATGGATCACGCAAGCGCATGGAAAAAATTTAAAGATATTACCCTGCCGGAACTCAAACCGTTATGCGTATTCGTCTTTATCACCGTAACGATCGGCGCGTTCCGGATGATCGTTCAGCCTATGGTGATGACAGGCGGCGGTCCATCCAGTTCCACCTATACCCTCGTTTATGATATTTACGAAACCGGTACCGTAAACTGGGAAATTGGACTTGCTTCGGCAATGGCGGTGGTATTTGTAATTTTTGTAGTCATTCTTACCATCGTTCAAAATCTTTTGACGAAGGATAAGGGGGAGAAAAAATGAAAGTCGAAAAACGCAAAGTGCTTCAGATCGTCCTTGTAACCGTCATGATTTTAATGTCCCTGTTCTTCCTGTTTCCGGTTGCGTGGATGATCGCCAATTCTTTTAAGGGCGACGCGCAGATCACGGCAGATATGAACAGCGCGGCGGCGTTTATCCCGCCGGCACCGGGCGGGGATTTCTTTGACAATTATGTCTACATCTTCACAGATACAAACTTCATCCGATACATGGTCAACACCCTCTTCTACGCGGCGATCCTCATCGTGCTGGGTGTGATCGTAAATGGCCTTGCCGGTTATGCGCTGGCAAAAATCAAATTCCCGTTTTCGGACAAGTGGATTTTGATCATTATGATGCTGATGATTATCCCATCCGAAACCATTATCACCATCAACTTTCTGTTTGTTGCGAAGATGGGGCTTTTGAACACGGTGATCGGCTACATCCTCCCGATGATCGTCAGCCCATTCAATATTTTCCTGTTCCGTCAGGTGTTTGTGGGCCTTCCGGACGACACTTATGAAGCGGCACAGCTAGACTTCTGCGGACCGATCAAATATTTCTTCACCATGGTGCTGCCGATGTCAAAGGCTGTCGTTGCGACGGTAAGCGTATTCACATTCCTCAATGTATGGAATGACTACCTTTGGCCGTCACTGATCTTTACGTCAAGCGACCTGCTGACCGCACAGATCGGCCTGAACGCGATCACCTCAAATGATAACACAACAATGGGTCAGACCCTCGCGGTGATTACCATGATCACCATTCCGGTTATTATTGTTTACTCCTTCTTCTCCAAACAGATCGTGGAAGGCGTGATCGCAACCGGTTCCAAAGAAGGTTAATCACCCGCTGACAGCATAGAAAGGAATGGATCTTATGGCTTTTATTCAGCTGAAAAATATATGCAAGAAGTACCCCGGCGCGGCGAAAAACTCCGTGACGGACTTCAACCTCGAAATAGAAGAAAAAGAGTTTATCGCATTTGTCGGCCCTTCGGGATGCGGTAAAACCACCACCCTGCAGATGATCGCGGGTTTTGAGGAAATCACGGAAGGGGAACTTTTCATCGACGGAAAACGGATGAACCAGGTCGCTCCCCGTGACAGAGGAATCGCGATGGTATTCCAGAACTACGCGCTTTACCCGCACATGACCGTGGAGAAAAATATCTCCTATGGCCTGAAAAACATGAAAGTTCCGGCAGATGAAATCAAGAGAAAAACCGACTGGGCGATCAATCTGCTCGGCTTGGACGAATACCGCAAAAGGAAACCGAAAAATCTTTCCGGCGGTCAGCGCCAGAGAGTGGCGCTCGGACGCGCCATCGTAAAAAACCAAAAGGTGTTTTTGATGGACGAACCACTCTCAAACCTTGACGCAAAACTCCGGGTCAGCATGAGAAGCGAGATCAGCAAGCTTCACCGTCAGCTCGGCAGCACGACCATCTATGTCACCCACGAGCAGGTAGAAGCTATGACCATGGCGGACCGAATCGTCATCATGAAAGATGGCGTGATTCAGCAGGTCGGCAAACCGATGGAACTGTACGAACACCCGGTCAACAAATTTGTGGCGGGCTTTATCGGCTCTCCGCAGATGAACTTCTATGATGTAACGGTTGAGGGCAGCTGCGTCCTGTTCCCGGACGGGAGCAAAATCATCCTCCCCGACAATGTTCTCAAAAACCTCAATGGAAAAACCGGTCCGATGATCCTCGGCATCCGCGGAGAAGATATTAAACTGGACGGGCTAAACCTCGACCTGCTCAAGGACTCCGTACAGAGCTCTGTTGTGGATAACGTGGAAATTATGGGCAATGAAAACAACCTTTATTTCAACTTTGGAGGCAGCACCACCATCGCCAGGGTATCCAAATATGAGGTCAGCCAGCTGGGCGATTCCATCAGCTTTGTGTTTATGCCCACAAAACTTCACTTCTTTGACAAAGATACGGAAGAAGCATTATTCTAAGGAGGCGCAGAAATTGCAGAAAGTTCATTTAAAGGCTCCGGTCGGCTGGATTAACGACCCCAACGGCTTTATTTACTATAAAGGCCAATATCACCTGTTCTACCAGCATTTTCCCTATGCTCCCCGCTGGGGAAGGATGCACTGGGGCCACGCGGTCAGCAACGATCTCGTTTCGTGGGAGCACTATAGGATCGCGCTTTTTCCCAGCAAAACCGATGACCGTGACGGCTGCTTTTCGGGAAGCGCCATTGAAAAGGACGGCAGAATGCACCTGTTCTACACCGGTGTAAGATATGATACACCCGACCCTGAAAACACCAATTGCTGTCTCGATGATAAGTTCACGGCGGCACAGCTGCACATCACTTCCGGCGACGGCTGGCAGTTTGACAATTTTGACGGCAAGCAAACTGTTATTCCGCCCATCGAAGACAAAACGATCGGCGACAGGAACCATACGCGGGATCCGAAGGTCTGGCAGGGAAGGGACGGCCGTTTCTATATGGTATTGGGCAGCACCGTCGACGGCGAAGGCAGGTTGCTGTTTTACCGCAGTGATGACCTCGAATGTTGGGAGTATGCGGGCTTTACAAAGTCTGAAAACCTTGGCTGGATGTGGGAATGCCCCGATTATTTTGAGGCAGACGGAAAAGGCGTGCTCATTTTCTCGCCCATGGGACTCGAGGCGGGAAATCAGACGGTATGTACCTTCGCAGAATTTGATGAACGCAGCTGCTCCATGGAAATCGGAAAAGACTGCCGCTTTGTGGATTACGGCCTGGATCTCTACGCGCCCCAAAGCACCGTCGACCAGGACGGCAGACGGGTCGTGGCGTTTTGGCTGAGAATGCCCGAACCCATGAGCAGCGGCAGCATTGGGATGTTCAGTATCCCGAGGGTGTGCGAGGTCAGGGAAGGCCATATCTGTTTTCAGCCCCACCCGAATGTGAAAGCGCGGTTTGTAAAAAAGATCCGCTCCCCCAAAGAGGCCGCCCTGGACGGCGGTTATATGCTGAAGGCAAGGCTGGAAGCCGGCGAGGGTCTGAACATCGGTGGCTACAAAATCACCTATGGCAACGGCAGGCTGACAGCGGACAGAAGCAGCGTTGTCAGAAACCACAGCGAACTGAAAAACGTTGCCGAATCTCCGGTGATCGAAAAATGTGAGCTGGAAATCTATGTTGATGAAAACATCATTGAAATTTATATCAACGGCGGGGAATATACCATCACCCATGCGGTGTATGACCTGACCGGCGAGATTACCGGAGCAAACGCGGAACTTTATACCTTGGAGGGATAGAGATGAAACAGTATGACATCTGTGCGTTGGGCGAACTGCTGATCGACTTTACCGAAAACGGGGTCAGTCCCCAGGGCAATCCAGTCATGGAAGCAAATCCCGGCGGCGCCCCCTGTAATGTTCTCGCGATGGCGTCAAAACTCGGTTGCAGGACGGCGTTTATCGGCAAGGTTGGGGACGATATTTTCGGCAGGCAGCTCAGAAAAGCGATCAGGGACGTGGGAATTGACGATACCGGGCTTGTGACCGACCGGGACGTCAACACGACCCTCGCGTTTGTCCATACCGGCGCCGACGGGGAACGGGAGTTTTCCTTTTACCGCAAACCCGGTGCGGATATGATGCTTTCCGAAGAGGATGTTCCGGAACAGCTGATTGAGAATTGTAAGATCTTCCATTTCGGTTCGCTGTCCATGACCTCTGAACGATGCGAAAAGGCGACCAAAAAGGCAATTGAAATCGCCAAAAAATCGGGAGCGATCGTTTCTTTTGACCCAAACCTGCGGGAGAACCTCTGGGACAGCCTAGATACGGCGAAGGAGAAGATCCGCTATGGTCTTTCCAAATGCGATATTCTGAAAATATCCGATAACGAGATCCAGTGGCTGACCGGCGAGGAGGATTTTGATGCCGCGGTAAACGCGCTGCGGCAGGAGTTTGATATTCCGCTGATCTTTCTCACTCTGGGAAAGGACGGCAGCCGTGCCTACTCCCTTTCGGGCTGCTATGCAGAAGAACCGGTTATTGAAGCAAATTCCATCGAAAAAACCGGTGCCGGGGACACCTTTTTCGGCTGTGCCCTGGCCAGGGTTCTCGCATGCAAAAAGCTGGATCTTTCGAGCTCCGAGCTTTCGGAGATCTTAAAATTTGCCAATGCCGGCGCTACGATTATCACCACCCGAAAAGGCGCTTTAAAAGTCATGCCGGAACTTTCCGAAATCATATCACTGCTTGGGGACTGTAAATCATGAACACGATGACCATCCGTCTTTCCACGGTGAGTGATGTAAAAAATTTTGTCAATACCAGGAATGGATCGCATGAATCAAAAATACAGCAAGGATGAGAAGCAGGCTGTTTGGGATCTCTTTCAGAGTGGTGAACCGGTTTTTTCGATTGTTTCTGTTACAAACATACCCCGCAGCACCATTTATGCGTGGCTAAAACAAATGATATTGCCGTGGCCCAGCGGCTGGGGATCACCGCCACCACCCTTGAGGGCATCCTGACCGTCAAGGGACAGGGCCGCCGCTGATATGGCGTCCCTGCTTGAAGCCTACATCACCAACCAAGGAAAATACAACGAGGGCGAGCTGGTCGGTGAAACTTTGAAATTCCCCACTACCACGGAGGAGGTGCAGGCACTCCTAAAGCGCATCGGCGTGGACGGGGTGCGGTATGAGGAATTTTTCATCACCAGCTTTGACGGTGATGTGCTGGGGCTCTATGACTATC
>CALXBD010000086.1 GCA_944386445.1 uncultured Clostridia bacterium | reverse complement strand
CTAAAGCCCGCCTGCTGCCGCAGCGTGGGACTTTTGATATACGCGTTGGACACTACGTGGGCCAATTGGGAAGTGGCGGCAATGATGCGGTCATGCTCCCGGGGCGTAGACAACACTGTCTTTCCAAATCCCAGCTCCCGGGCAAGATCCTCCAGCAATTTCACAGCATCGGGATCTGTATCCTCAACAGGCGTCAAAATAAAGGAGGCGCCGTCAAAAAGATCGTCTTGGGCGTAATCAAATCCCGAAAATTCCCGGCCGGCCATCGGATGGCAGCCTACAAACCTGACTCCGCTTTTCCTCAGCGGCTCCGCTGCTGCCGAAACAACTGCCTCTTTGATTCCGCAGACATCCGCTACCACGGAGCCCTTCCCAAAATCCTCCCGGTGTTCCAGCAAAAATGATATCGTCTTTTCCGGATAGAGGCAGACAATCACCAAATCGGCTTCCTTCAGCGTCTCTACGCTTCCCTCCCTGTGAATCGCGTTACATTCTATAGCTTTCCGAACGGCTTGTTCATCCAAGTCCATTCCCAAAACAATGTGGTCGGTTCGTTTGCGAATAGTTTTACACAAAGATCCGCCGATTAGTCCTAATCCTATAATTTGTATTTTCATAGTTGCACCTCTTACTTTTATGGTTTAAAGCTTAACACCATAAAAGCGTTTTGTCAAGCCTTTTTATCAATCTGTACTCAATTCCATGCAATATAAAAGCGGTACCCTGGATGGATACCGCTCTCAGCAAAAAATTTCAAAAAGGCTCTGCCTCCTCCGCTAAAGCCTCCTCCTTTTTTGAGATCTTATCGAATCTGGCACGATAAGTACAATGCCGGCACAGCGGAAGCGTTACATGGCGCTGATCAAAATTTCGGGCGACCCGACTAAAGTATTCGCTCTCAACGATGTCAGAGAGGGATTCTCTGAAAAGGTTTCCCAACGGCGCTTCCCCGTTGGCGTCCAGACAGCAGGGCACCACCGTCCCATCCGCAAGAATTCCCAGCATGCCTCTGGTCCCCTGACAGATGCCCTCATCGGACACATAAGGATTCTTGATGGAAGGCCATACAAATTCTTCCTCCCAGCTGAGAAAAATTCCAGGCTCCAGCATCAGACTGCGATGATCCTTCATCTTTTCCGTCAAATTCCCGGCTTTTGGAAATTCCTCTTCCAACCATTCCATAGCTGCGCGGGAATCCGCATTGGTTTCCCGCTGCCCATCCAAATTCCAAAGCCGCAAAACCGAAAACTTCTTCCGTTCCCGGGCAGCTCGCTTTGCAAACCGGGCAATGGTACGAACATAATTCTCCGCTCCTGTCAGGTCCAAATCATTATAAAATTCCTGTTCGCCCTCTTCTGTATTATGAAACGGCAAGCTGTGCAGTGAAAAATTGACCTGCCGCAAAGCATTTTTAGACAGCAGCATATCCTCCACCCGATACAGCAGCGTCCCGTTGGTTGTCAGATTTACCTGCAGCCCGTTTTCCTCACAGATATCCAAAAACAGGGCCAACAGCGGATGCAGCAAAGGTTCACCCTTAATATGAAAATACACATACTGCGTATAAGGCGCCACCTGACGAATAATGTGGCGGAACTGCACCTCGTCCATTGACCGGCGGGGCCGGGTACTGGGGACGCAGAAAGGACAGTTCAAATTACAGATATTGCTGATCTCGATGTATACCCGTTTAAAGCGCATAGCGTTCCCACCTTTTCCCACAAATAAACTACTGGCTGTATGGTATTATAACATATTTTTTGTAAAAATACAGGACTTTTTAAAAGATTGCAGACAAATTCAAAAAAATGTGCTACAATCATGTTGGACCTTATCAAGGAAAGGATGTAAACAATATGAAAGCTCTTGGAAAAAAGATGGCGGTATTGCTGACAGCACTTTTGGTCATTGTAAATCTGACAGGATGCGGAGCATTGTCTGATTTAATCCGCTCAGGATTTGATGCCAGCGGATATATTCAGGGCATTTTGGACTGCACCTACAAGGCTGAATATGAGCAATACAAAAAACTGACCGATGCCACGGATGAAGAGGCAGAAGCTGCGTACGAAAGCGGTATTGAAGCCGAAGCTCAGACCTTTATGACCTGGCTGGGAGTGGACACCGACCTGGTCTCCGACGAGACAGTAGATGCAATCAAGGAATTTTACCGTCAGGTCTATCAGAAATCCAGCTATGAGGTCAAAGATGCTGTAAAGGCAGATACCAGTTATTTAGTGGAAGTTGTAATCGACCCCATTGATATTTTCCATCTGGCATGGCAAGACCTCAACGATTTCGCAGACGAATTCAACACGCGTTATGAAAACGGAGAGTTTGACACTTATACACCGGAAGAATATGAAAAGGAATATGACGACGGCATTTTGGAGATCTGCAACAGCTATATCGATCAATGCGGGTATCTGGATCCCGTAACTGTAACCGTAACCGTTTATCCGGATGAAAATGGTCTATATGGAATCAGCGACGACGATTTTGCTTCGTTAGACGCGCAAATCATCAGTTACAATCCCACGGCGGAATAAGCTAAAGACGGCGTTTCAGGATGACCTGAAACGCCGTTCACATTTTGTGCGAAAATAAATCAAAAATCCTTTTCAATCTTCATCCAACTTTCACCTGCCAATCAAACGGAAAACACTTGACAGGGGTATTCTATAATCAAGATCAAGAAAGAGATCCCCAGAGATGCAAATCCATTCTATAAAGCAAGATTTTAAAGGAGCGATTGATTTATGTTGAATGATTATAACTATCAAAACCATAATCTGCAAGAGTCCAATACCTCTTCCAATCAGAATGGCTGGAATCAGTTCCAGAATCCCCAGAATCCCGAACCGAAGCACAAAAAATCGGCTTCCCCGTATATGACCAAAAAAATGGGTGCTCTGGTCATGGCGTTATGTATCCTGGCTGCGGGCAGCGTAGGCTTTACCGGCGGTATGCTGGTGCAAAACAATCAAGTGCCTTCCTCCAGCCAGACCATGATGAATAATACCGTTGGCTCTTCTGACAACAGCACAAATGTTACCACTACCCAGCATACAACCGCAGATACCACAGGTTCCAGCAGCGGCGAACTGACTGTAAGCCAAATCGCTGCACAAACCGCAAACTCCGTTGTAGAGATCACCACAGAGGCGACCAGCTATGACATGTACATGCGGCAATCTGTTACAGAAGGCGCCGGCAGCGGCGTGATCCTGACCACTGACGGATATATTGTCACCAATAACCACGTAATCGACGGCGCTTCTAAAATCACCGTCACCTTGAAAGACGGCACCAGCTATCCTGCCACCTTGGTGGGCACGGATTCTCAGGGCGATATCGCCGTGGTAAAAATTGATGCTACCGGGCTGCAGCCCGCAGTGATCGGAGACTCCTCCGAGCTGCAGGTAGGCGATCTGGCAGTGGCAATCGGCAATCCTTTGGGACAGTTGGGCGGCACTGTTACCGACGGCATCATCAGCGCTCTGGATCGTGAAATCGATCTGGACGGCAAAACCATGACTTTGCTGCAGACAAATGCCGCTATCAACCCCGGCAACTCCGGCGGCGGGCTCTTTAATGACAAGGGCGAACTGATCGGTATCGTGGTTGCGAAATCCTCCGGAAGCGGTATCGAAGGCCTTGGGTTTGCGATTCCTATCAACACTGCCAAGGACCTGATCGATCAGATTATGCAGTATGGCTATGTAAAAGGCAGAATCGACCTCGGCATGACGACTGTAGATGTCTCCAACGCGCAAATTGCTATGATGTACCGTCTGTCCAGCACGGGCGTATACATTGACGAGGTCGAGGAAGGCTCCAACGCTGAAGCTGCCGGATTCCGTTCCGGCGACTTGATCCTCTCCTTCAACGGCGAGGATATCTCCACCGGCGAAGATCTGGAAAAGGCTATCCAGGACTGCAAGGTGGGCGATACTGTCGAGATCATCATCTCAAGAAACGGGCAGAAATATTCCGGAAAACTGACTCTGGAAGAATCCAAGCCTGATACCGCTCAATAAGAGCTTCTTACCTTAACCGGTTCCGGTCATTCCAAGAGGGATGGCCGGAGAGGCCGGACCAATATTTGATAGCATTCATCTTAACCGGATTGCAGCTACAAGACCGGTATTTCATGTGATCCTCCAAAAATACAGAAACAGCCTGGCTTTACAGCCAGGCTGTTTCTTATTTTTATAGCTTTTCTGTTATAGAATCTCTGCTATATGCAGCCGAACGCCGTTCTTCCGAAGCGTTTCCTGCAGTGCGTCTGCTGAAAGCGCCGCCAGGCTTTCTTCCGGAAGCGCCGCAGCCAAAGCCGCGGCCGTACCGGCGGCTTCCCCAGTGACAGCACAGGTGGGAATGACACGAGAGATATCCCACATATCGTCTGTCACAGAGATGCAGCGCCCCGCTGCCAGAAGATTGGGACACTTGGCAGCATTGTGCAGGCACCCGAAGGGAATTTCAAAAATCGGGCCATTTTTCCGCCAGTCGCCGGTCATACCTATAGAATCTTCAAAGGAATGGTGGTCTTCTTCTTCATCCAGGGTATACGCGCCGTCCAGACGGCTGGTCATGCGGATTTGCATGATTCCGGGAATCGTGACCGGTTCCAAGGAGGGATCCGTTTCCCGGCGCTGCAGAACATCATTGAGGATCTGCCTGTGGGACTGAATTACCATCTCACTGTTTTCTGCGCCATCCAGGCCGGAAAACCGGCGGTTTACCAAAGAGGCTGTTGTTTGACCGGGAATATCCGCTGCCCCCAACATTTTCAGCCGGAGGCCATCCTTGCCGGTGAAGTAATACCAGGCGGCCAGTGGATTTCCGGCCTCATGGACTGCAGTCGGGCCTTCCATCATCCGGAAAAGGTCCGCGTCCCCGGTGGCGTCCACAGCCATTTTGGGACGGATCACCGTTTCCCCGCCCTTATTATAGGCTCTCACCTGTCGGAGGAACCCGTTCTCCTGTTCCACATCCACAATCCGGGTATCATAAAGTATGGTAACGCCGGCATCCAGCAGCAGCTGTTCTGCGTCAATAGCAAACAGGTGGGGATTATACTGAACTTCAAAGCGGATCTTGGCCTTTTCTTCGGGAGAGCCGCCTTCCAGCCACGGAGCAGGATATTTGTCCTGCCAGCCTCTGCGAATGGACAGCCGCAGCAATTCTTCACCGATGCCGTAGATCACCTGATGGCCCATTCCGTCGCAAAGGGGCAGATAAATGGTGACAAGTCCCAAGGTTCCCAAGCCGCCCAAAACGCATTCCTTTTCTACCAGTAAGGTTTTGGCACCGGACCGTGCGGAAGCCAATGCCGCTGCAATTCCCGCGATCCCGCCGCCTGCTACAAGCGTATCACAGGAAAGAACTGTTTGTTTCAAAAAGACCGCTCCTTTCAAACATCCGAACTTCTAACGCTAACCGGCATTTTACCGGCCGGTCTATATTCCTTTTTACTATAACGGATTTTTCCGAAAAAGTCGAGGGATTTTTGCATTTTTTTGCAGCAAAGCAAAAATTAGCCCTCACTCCTTCAAAAAAAGCCGCACCCAAAGGGATGCTGAAAAAATAACGGTCAGGTCTCCGGCTAAAGAGCAGAATAGGGTGTGCCGCTGACGGCGGATTTTCCCGGCGGCATAATAAACGGTGATGGTATAAAATGTAGTTTCTGAAGCGCTTTGAATCACACTGGCAACTCTGCCCGCAAAGCTGTCGGGGCCGTAGTTGTCAAGGATCTGCTGAAATACTGTCAGGGATGCACTGCCGGAAACCGGGCGTAACAGCGCTAACGGTATGACTTCCTCAGGCAGACCCAGGGGTTTGGTTAAAAAGCTCAGGAAATGGGCCAGCACATCCAGTGCGCCGGATGCCCGAAACATTCCGATCACCGTCATGAACAGCACCAACGGCGGCACCATGGAAATAGCGGTATCCAGTCCGCGCCGTGCTCCCCGGCAGAAAACCGAAACAATGTCCACCTTTTTCAGCAGCCCGGCCAGCAGGAAAATCAAGGTTAGAACCGGTACTGCCCAGACAGCAGCATTCATACTCTGCCCCTCCGACTCAAGACTTTGGATAGGCCCACCGCTACAATCAGGGAAGCCGCGGAGGCTGTCAGCACCGGCAACAGGATCCCCATCGCGTCGACGCTGCCCGCAGCCAGCCGCAGAGCCGCTACGGTAGAAGGTATCAGCTGGATGGAGCAGGTATTCATCACCACAAGGGTAATCATTTCATCGGATGCGGTTCCTTTCTCACCGGAACGGAGCCGCAGCCGCTCCATGGCATCCAATCCCAAAGGGGTAGCGGCATTTCCAAGTCCCAGCAGGTTGGCGGTCATATTCAGGCTGATAACCCCCAGCGTATCCGGATCTTCCTTCAGTCCCGGGAACAGCCGGCGTACTACCGGCCCCATCAGCCGGGCAATCCACCGGGTAACGCCGGCGGCCTGAGCCACCTCCATCAGGCCGCTCCACAGGCAAATGGAGCCTGCCAAAACCAGCACAGTCGTAATGGCCCTGTTTCCTTCCTCCAAGGCTGCATTATTGACCGCATCCATTCGTCCGCTGAAAGCGCCGGATATCACTGCCAGCAAGGCCATCGCCGCAATCACATATTTCATGAAAATACCGCCGTCCTTTCCTTCTACCATTGTATCCGGACAGGACGGCGGTTAGAACTTTAAGCCTGATAGAGGGGCTCGCCCTCCCGAATGGTGGCGCAAACGGCAATGTGCTTAATATGGGCGGGATCGGTTTTCCGGGGGTTCTCACTGAGGATCACAAGATTTTCCAGCATTCCTTCCCGACTGGCTCCTTTGCGGTCCTCCTCAAAGTATTGGTAAGCGGCGGTTTTGGTGACGGCACGGAGAGCTTCCTCCACGGTGATCCGCTGCTCCGGCCCTAAGCATTTCCCGGACTGGGTCTGGCGGTTCACCGCACACCAAACCGTCTCCAGCATATTGGGCGGAATGACGGGGGTATCCTGGTGAAAGGTATAGGGAACGCCTGCTTCCTGGGCAGCTTTCGCAGGAGAAATCATGCTTGCCCGCTCCTGCCCGAAGTTTTCCAGGTGGATATCTCCCCAATACCAGGTATGAGCTACAAAAAAGGATGCGATCATACCGAGCTTTTTCATCCGCTGCAGCTGATCTTCCCGGACCAGTTGGGCGTGAATCATCACAGGCCGGATCTCCGACGGACGGCCTGTTTCCTTCAGGGCAGTTTCATAGCAGCGAATCAGCTGCTCACAGGCAGCGTCCCCGTTGCAGTGAACCAGTATCTGGGCTTTTTCTATCAAAGCGCCCTGCAGAAACGCTGTTACCTGCTCATCTGTATAGATCGGATACCCGCAGTAATCCTTTTCCCCGACATAAGGCTTTGTCATCCAGGCGGTCCGGCCCTGGGGCGAGCCATCCAGAAAAATTTTATAGCCGCCGATTTTCAAACGGTTATCATACCGGCCCCGGTAAAGAGGATTTCCGGTCAGCAGCTGGGGACAAAGCCTCATATCCGGATAACAGACCGTATCCAGCCGGAGCCGCCCTTTTTGTGCGGCCGCCTGTAGCAGCTCCCACTCCCCGGGCCGGGTAATGCCGTCCTGAACTGTGGTGATTCCGCAACGCAAGTAAACATCTTCCGCCATGGACAGCTGTTTGAAACGGGTTTCCAAATCCGGTTGGGGCACAGCTGCTGTAATGGAGGTAAAGGCGGTTTCCTCTAAATATCCGCTGGGCTCGCGGCTGCCGGGAAACCGACCGATCCTGCCGCCTTCCGGGTCCGGCGTGTCCGCTGTGACGCCCAGGGCGTTCAGGGCTGCCGAACTGAGGACTCCCATATGCCCCGACGCATTAGAGATCACCACCGGATGGCCGGGAAGCGCCTGATCCAGCAAGGTTTTGTCCGGATGGCGGCCTTCCGCGAGATGATTATGGTCATAACCAAAGCCGATGATCCAGCCGCCTTCCGGGACTTGCCGCGTCTGGGCAAATTCCCGCAAAAGCTCGCATATTTCTTCAAAGCTGCGGGCCTTGCTGAGATCTGCCAGGCCCAGAGTCTGCGCGCAGGCCGTAATGTGACTGTGTGGGTCAATAAAGGAGGGCAGCAGCGTTTTCCCTTTCAGATCCCAGAGCTGTGCTCCAGGCTCCCGGCAAAGCTCCGCCGCAGAACCCAACCTGCGGATCACTCCGTCCTCCGCTAAAATGGCTTCCGGCATCCCAGTTCCCGCCAATGTCAGGATATCCCCGCCAAAATATACCGTTTTCACAGCAAAACCGCCTTTCATACCATACTGCTATTATGATAAACCGCTTTTTGCGAAAAAAACAGGGGGATTCAAGACTTTTTTGCAAACCTTTTGTAAATCTCCCCCCAACGTCGAAATAGTCCTTTGAAGCAAAATAATTTCCATCGGAAAATTTTCTGGAAGCCAGTAAATTCTTAAAACGACGTTCACAAACATTCCGTATAATGAGACAGTCTGAGTAATCTCTACTATTTGAGAACAGGAAGGAGAAAACGGTAAATGCGTAAGCTTCTTAAGTATTTAAAACCGTTTGCGGGTCTGATCGCGGCAGCCGTGGTGCTGGTTTTTATGCAGGCCATGTGCGATTTGAAGCTGCCCGACTATATGTCCGATATTGTGAATATCGGCATCCAGCAGGGAGGCATCACAGATGCTGTTCCCGAAAAGGCCGGATCAGAAACAATGGAACAACTGATCCTTTTTTTCAGCAGCGACGAACAGGCTCTATTTGATAAGTACTACGAAAAAAACAATGATGTCTGGGAGCTTCGGGATCGTCCGTCCTCAGAGGATCGGGAATCGCTGAACGCTGCCTTTACCAGAGGGTTTGCAGCAGTGGGCAGTATTAAGGCCTTGGCAGAAAACCCGGAAGCGCTGGCTGAAATCATGAAGCAGTTCCCAATTTCTCAAGACAGGCCTTCTGAAGGAGATGCTTCTGCCGCAGCCAGCGGCGATTTGTTTGCTGTATTGAAGGCTTTGCCGGAAGAACAGCGCTTGGAAATCGCGGCAAAAGTAACCGAGCAATACGACTCTATGGGAGCCAGCATGTCCGAACAGGCGGCCGTTGCCTTCCTGAAGGAGGAGTACGAAACGCTTGGAATGGATACTGCCGCCATTCAGCGTCGGTACATCTTGACAACCGGGCTGAAAATGTTAGGGGTTGCGCTGCTGGCTGCGGTATGCACCATCACGGTCTGCCTCTTGAGCGCAAAGATCGGCGCTGGTTTGGGAAGAGATCTCCGCAGCGCGGTCTACAGAAAGGTCAGCGATTTTTCCAATGCGGAATTTGACCAGTTCTCCACCTCTTCTCTGATTACGCGTACCACAAATGACATTACACAGGTACAGATGCTGGTGGTTATGGCAATCCGAATGATGGTGTATGCGCCGGTCATGGGCATCGGCGGCATTATCTACGCGCTGCAGAAAAGTGTCTCCATGTCCTGGATCATTGTGCTGGGCGTCGTGGTCCTTTTGAGCCTGGTAGGGACCATCACCTCCATCGTTATGCCCAGATTCAAACGGATGCAGTCTCTCATTGACCGCCTGAACCAAGTTACCAGAGAAAACCTTTCCGGCATGATGGTCATCCGGGCTTACAATACCCAGCAATTCGAGGAAAAACGGTTTGACAAGGCCAACCGGGATCTGGCCGACAACACCCTTTTCGTAAACCGTGTCATGTCCGCCATGATGCCTGCTATGATGCTCATCATGAACTGCCTGACTCTGCTGATCATCTGGGTGGGCGCCCAACAGGTGGCAAATGCCGCTATGCAGGTAGGGGATATGATGGCTTATATGCAATACGCCATCCAGATCGTCATGAGCTTTTTGATGGTTTCCATGATGTTTATTATGGTGCCCCGTGCCGCCGTCTCCGCGGACCGTATTGCTGAAGTCTTGACAACCACGCCGCAAATTTGTGACCCGGAAAATCCAAAGTCTCCGGAAAATGGTCCGGAACCCCGGGGAACCGTGGAATTTAAAGACGTTACCTTCCGCTTCCCCGGCGCGGAGGAGGATACCCTGGAGCATATTTCCTTTACGGCTCATCCCGGCCAGACCACCGCGTTTATCGGTTCTACCGGATCAGGAAAATCCACTCTGGTAAATCTAGTTCCACGTTTTTACGATGTGACCTCCGGACAGGTACTGGTAAACGGCATCGACGTCCGGGAAATGACCCAGCATGACCTCCGTGCGGAAATCGGATACGTTCCGCAGAAGGGCATTCTCTTCAGCGGGACCATTGATTCCAACCTGAAATACGGCTCGCCCGACGCTTCTGAGGACCAGGTGAAGCGTTCCGCTGCCATTGCCCAGGCTGCGGATTTTATCAGCGAAAAGCAGGAACAATATGAGGCGCCTATTTCGCAAGGCGGTACCAACGTCTCAGGCGGTCAGAAACAGCGGCTTTCCATCGCCAGAGCTTTGGTCAAAAATGCTCCCATCTACATTTTTGATGACAGCTTTTCTGCGCTGGACTTTAAAACCGACGCCAAGCTCCGGAAGGCTCTACATGAAAATATCGCTGACGCGACGATCCTGCTGGTGGCTCAGCGCGTGGGGACCATCCGTCACGCGGAACAGATCATCGTTTTGGATGAGGGAAAAATCGTGGGAAAAGGCACTCATGACCAGTTGATGCAAAATTGCGAGGTTTACCGCCAGATTGCCTATTCTCAGCTGAGCAAGGAGGAATTGGAATGAGCGAAAAAGAAAATCACCGTCCTCCCCGCCGGGGCCCTATGGGAGGCGGCCCTATGGGCCATATGCCCGGCGAAAAGGCCAAGGATTTTAAAGGCACCATGGGCAGACTGCTGACCTATCTGGGCCGGTATAAATTCGCAATGCTGGTGATGCTGATTTTTGCGGCTGCCAGCGCGGTTTTCAATATCATCGGGCCGAAAATTCTGGGGCAGGCTACCACGGAAATCTTTGAGGGCCTGATGAGAAAGATACAGAACACAGGCGGCATCGATTTTGACCGGATTGCGGGCATTATGATTACGCTGATCTGTCTGTATGCACTGAGCGCATTCTTTAGCTATATCCAAGGCTTTATCAGCACCGGAATTTCTACAAAGATTACCTACCGGTTCCGGAAGGATATCTCAGAAAAAATCAACCGAATGCCCCTGAAATACTTCGAACGGGTCAGCCAGGGCGAAGTCCTCTCCCGCATTACCAACGACGTGGATACGGTCAGCCAGTCCTTAAACCAGAGCATTACCCAGATTATTACCTCTGTGACCACCATCATTGGTGTATTGGTCATGATGTTTTCCATCAGTGTCTCCATGACTTTGGTGACGCTTCTGATCATTCCGTTGTCTTTGGTGCTGGTGATGCTGATCGTCAAGCACTCACAGAAATACTTCGTGCAGCAGCAGACCTATATCGGCCATGTCAACGGTCAGGTGGAAGAGACTTACGGCGGCCATATCGTCATGAAGGCTTTCAACAATGAGGAAGCCAGCATTGCTGATTTTGAAAACTATAATCACACCCTTTACCGTGCCGGCTGGAAATCTCAGTTCCTTTCCGGCCTGATTATGCCGGCCATCAATTTCATCGGCAACGTGGGATACGTGGTGGTCTGTATTATGGGTGCGGCGATTGCCGCAGGCGGCGCGATCAGCGTCGGCGATATCCAGGCCTTTATCCAGTATGTCCGCTCCTTTACCCAGCCCATTTCCCAGGTGGCCAATATTACCAACATCCTCCAGCAGACTGCCGCAGCAGCGGAACGTGTCTTTGAATTCCTGAGCGAAGACGAAGAGGTCCCGGAAGCTGCGCATCCGGTTACGGTCTCCCGCCGGGAAGACGGCTCTTTCGACCTGCATTTTACCAACGGGTCCGGCAAGGAAGTAACTGAAAAATTCGTGGGAGCTGTCCGCTTTAACCATGTGCATTTCGGCTATGATCCGGAGAAAATTATTATCAACGATTTTTCCGCTGATGTTCATCCCGGCCAGAAAATTGCCATTGTAGGGCCTACCGGCGCCGGAAAAACAACTATGGTCAAGCTGCTGATGCGGTTTTATGACGTCAACTCCGGCTCCATCACCATCGACGGCCACGATATCCGGGACTTTACTCGGCATGACCTGCGGGCCCTCTTCGGTATGGTGCTGCAGGATACCTGGCTTTATAATGCTACCATCCGGGAGAATATCCGCTACGGCCGGCTGGATGCCTCTGATGAAGAAGTGCTGGCTGCTGCCAAAGCTGCCCGGGTCGACCATTTTGTCAAGACTCTTCCCAGCGGCTACGATGTGGTCATGAACGAGGAGTCTACTAACGTCTCTCAAGGCCAGAAACAGCTGCTGACCATTGCAAGGGCACTGCTGGCTGACCCGAAAATTCTCATTTTGGATGAGGCTACCAGTTCCGTGGACACCAAAACCGAAGTGGATATCCAACACGCCATGGATCAGGTCATGCAGGGCAGAACCAGCTTCATCATCGCCCACCGGCTCTCTACCATTCGTGATGCCGATCTGATCCTGGTTATGCGGGACGGCGATATCGTGGAACAGGGGAACCATAGGGAGCTGCTGGCACGAAATGGCTTCTATGCAGAGCTTTATAACGCCCAGTTTGAATCCGACGGCCAGGAGGACTGACCGCTGGATTCAACAACTGTACATTGATGCCCAGCTCTCCGCAAGTTGGGTTTTGATAATCGCCGGGATTTTGCTTGAAAACGAAGTTGTCCTTGACAAAAGGAAAATGCTGTAGTAAAATGTTTTTAATAAGCAGATACGAAACGCCGCGGTTTTATGAACTGAGCGGTGTTTCGTGGTATTTGGTACAATTGTTGTTGCAGGCTGCCCGTGAATTAAAAATAAAAGGAGTAATTAAAATGGCATATTA
>CALXBD010000085.1 GCA_944386445.1 uncultured Clostridia bacterium | reverse complement strand
ATACTTTTACTCATGAAGGATGGCTCCTTTCTCGGTATGTTAAGTGTCGCAACTCAACTATAACCGATATGGCCTCATCCTTCTACTTTTTTATTCTGCTGTCCAATATCTATTGTAATCCTACAATGATCTTTCCCGTAGGCTGCTCCGGTACTTGACTTTAATAGGTTGATGTTATAAAATAAAATTATCTATAGTAACTTTGGCTGAGCTGAATTAGTTTTAGCCTATACCAGTCAGGAATTGTCCAAAAAGAAAGGTGAATCCCATGTCCAGAGGCTTTGTAAAGAAAGAATCTATCAGTACCCTATGCGAAGAGTTTCGGAAATATAACTATATCGATCCTTCGCTGAACGAACGTTATAATGTAAAGCGTGGCTTGAGAAATTCCGACGGTACCGGTGTGCTGGCTGGTTTGACTCAGATTTGTAATGTTCATGGCTATGTCATGAATGAGGGAGAAAAACAACCGGTGGATGGTGAACTCACATACCGGGGCTATAATATCCGCGACTTGATTGCTGGCGCAAGACGGGATAACCGGTTCGGTTATGAGGAGGTTTCATATCTGCTGCTGTTCGGAAGCCTCCCTGACGCCAGCCAGTTGGAGTTTTTCCGGATGGTCCTTTCTCAGGCGCGTTCCCTTCCTCAGGATTTTGTCCAGGATATGATCCTGAAAGCTCCCTCCAAGGATATCATGAATAAGCTGGGCCGCAGTGTTTTGGCTCTCTATTCTTACGATGAATTCGCAGAGGAATCTTCTTTGGAAAGCGAACTTCGCAAGGCTATCTATATCATCGCCCGGATGCCTACAATGATGGTTAACGCCTATCAGGCTAAAATCGGCCATTATGACAATAAGTCAACTTATTTCCACCCGGTACGGCCCGGCGAGAGTATGGCCCAAAGTATCCTTTCTACCCTGAGAATCGACAGAGAATATACCGAAGAGGAAGCTCTTCTGCTGGATACCTGCCTGATGCTCCATGCCGAGCATGGCGGCGGTAATAACTCTACCTTTGTCTGCCGGGCACTGACTTCTGCCGGAACGGACGCCTATTCGGCATATTCCGGAGCAATCGGCGCTTTGAAGGGCTTCCGCCATGGCGGCGCCAATATCAAGGTCGTTCAGATGTTCGAGACGATTAAGCAGGGCGTCCATGACTGGAAGGATGATGAAGAAGTCAGCGCGTTCCTGGGCCAGATCATGGATAAAAAGCAGGGCGACGGCAGCGGCTTGATTTATGGTATGGGCCATGCAGTCTATACCCTTTCCGACCCGAGAGCAACGATCCTGCGGGACAGCGCCGAAAAGCTGGCAAGAGAAAAAGGTATGATGGATGAATTTGAACTGCTGAAGGCTGTAGAGCGCCTGGCTCCGGCCGTTATGGCGGAAAAGAAGGGCGGCAATAAAATCATCTGCGCAAACGTGGACCTCTATTCCGGCATGGTTTACCGGATGCTGGGAATTCCTACTGAACTCTTTACACCCCTCTTCGCAGTGGCGCGGATGAGCGGCTGGTGCGCCCATCGGATCGAAGAATTTATGACCTGTTCGCGGATTATCCGACCTGCTTATAAAGCCGTCGTTAAGGAAAAAGATTATATTCCTATGGAAAACCGCAGCTGAAAAGGACTATGATGTGAAAAATGTAAGAAGTGTGTGTTTCCGCAGTCTGGCAGTGCTTTTGATTTGCTGGATGCTGGGCGGCTGCGCAATGCCCCAGTCCAGTATCGACAGCCTGCTGGCACCGCCTCGGCTCAATGACGAACAGAATGAGATCTACTCTGCTTTGGTCCGGGAAACCAGCACGGATATCAGGCTGCTTTATCCCCAAAAGGGGACGAACCGGTCCGCTTTTTTGATTACTAATTTGGATGCGGAGGCTACTGCAGAAGCACTGGTGTTCTATCAGTCTACTGCAGTGACTAATGTAGCCGCTACGATCCATCTGAATGTTCTGGATAAACAGGATGATCGGTGGGTCTCGGTTAATGATATTTCGTTGGACGGATCGCAGGTCGAGGATGTCAATTTGATGAATGTCGGGACCGGATCGCCAATGGTGGCAGTCGGGCTGAACTACGCCAGTGATGGCGCCAGCCTGCTGAAAATCTTTTCATTTAATGGGAAAACTTTGGATGAGATCTGCTCTGAGAGCTATCAGACCAAAATCGTTTATGATATCGACAGCGATGACCTGGATGAGGTAATCCTGGTGTCTGCGCTGGAAGGCGGTCTCTCCATGGAGGCTAAGCTTTTTACCTATGGGGCGGGAAGATTTTTGAAAACCAGTACAGCCGTAATGGATCCTACGATTACCCGCTATGTGAGCATTCAGTCGGGATATCTGAAAAACGGCCGGAAGGCAATCTATCTGGATGGATACCGGGGAAGTTCTTTAATGACCACCGAAATTTTGGGATACGAAAAAAACGCCTGGGGAAGCGGCAGTCTGGTGAATTTGACATACAATGCTGCAGAGCCAAAACGGTATCCTGTGGAGCGTCCGCCAGGAGCATACACCTATGATACGAACAACGATTCGGTCATGGAGGTTCCGGGATTAACACTGATGCCGGGCTATACGGAGGATATGACCAGCGTTTTTTATCTGACGGATTGGTATAACTTTTTGGACGGGGAATTCCAAAGACTTAAGTCTTCATATGTGAACAGTTCCCAAGGATATTTTTTTGATTTTCCGGAGGATTGGATCGGAAAAGTCAGTGTCAGAAAAACGTCCAGGGCAAACGAAATGCTGTTCTATGAATACCAGGAAGGGGAAAACCCGGTAAAAAGTGAACTGCTGTATATCCAAATGGCAAAACGAAGCGATTGGGAAGCAGGAAAATTCGACGAGGAGTACCAGATTATCGACAGCTTCGGAGGCGGTCAGATCGTTTACCTGGCCAAAATTCCTGATACCGCGTCCTATTCGCTGAAAATAACAATCCAGAATGTGAAGGAACGGTTCCACCGGTACTACTGATAGAAAGGAAGTAACCTATGAAACGCATTTTAGTCTGCGAGGATGAGGATACCATCCGAGATTTTGTGGTCATCAATCTTCAGCGTTCCGGTTATAATGTGGTAGATGTCAATTGCGGCGAGGAAGCCCTCCGAGTCTATGATGAACAGAACGGGGATTTCGATGTGGCACTGCTGGATATTACAATGCCCGGAATGGATGGCTTTACCCTTTGTAAAAAGCTGAGAGAAAGATCGGAAACCTTAGGAATTATCTTTTTGACTGCCCGCGCCCAGGAAATGGACAGGGTCGGCGGATTGATGCTGGGGGCAGATGACTATGTGACAAAGCCTTTCAGCCCTTCGGAAGTGGTGGCCCGGGTCGATGCAGTTTACAGACGGGTTTCAATGGCAGCAGGCGCTCCAAAGGAAAGCACGACGATTACCAGCGGGCCGTTTGTATTGAATTCCAAGAGCCGCACGCTTACCAAAAACGGACGCCTGATCGATTTGACCCAGGTGGAATACCAGATCGTGGAGCTGCTGCTGAAAAATAAAGGCGCCGCTTTGGACAGAAATAAGATCCTGACTGAAATTTGGGGAGAAAATTACTACAGTGATGTCAAAATCGTGGACGTCAATATCCGCCGTCTCCGGATCAAGGTGGAGGACGAGCCTTCCGCTCCGGTATATATCCAGACGGTATGGGGATACGGATACAAGTGGGGCGAACAATAATACGCCCCGCTTTTGCACTGTTTTTCCGGGGAAAGGGGGGAGATTTCCATGGCACTGAAAAGCATTACCCAGAGATGGTTCCTGAATACCTTTGGCGTGATTTTTGTGATCCTTACCACCGTGGTGGTGATCAGCGGTGTTACAATTCATAACAGCTACTACTCCTCCGTCCGCGAGGTGCTCAGTAAACAGGCCAGTACCGTCGATGGAATGATGATCCGGTATTCGGAAAATACGGTTACATCAAACTTTTATACAGAGATCAGAAGCTATGTGGAGTCTTTCCCTGATAAGAATCTGATGGAGTTGATGACAATCGATCCCAATGGGCAGGTGACGATGACCTCCAGCGGGTTTTCTTATGAGCAGAGGGATTTCCCTGATTATACGATGGCTTTGAATTCCGTCGACGGCGAGGGGTATTATGTGGGGCGTTTGTCCGGCGGTGAGAAAATTATGGCCCTGACCCGTATGGTAACGCCTGTTAACTCGGAATTCTCAGCAATGCGGTTCGTGGTTTCTTTGGAACGTGTGGATGCCGCTATCCGCAATATGGTGCTGATAATTGCCCTGGCCGCAGTGGCGGTTCTGGGATTGGTACTGGTATCCGGCCTTTTCTTCGTACAAAGTATCGTCCGGCCGGTGCGCATGGTCAGCCGAACTGCCAGGCAAATTGCGTCCGGAGATTTTAAGGTGCGAATTGGGAAAATTCCTAACGATGAGCTGGGTGAATTGTGTAAAACCATTAACTTTATGGCCGATGAACTGGAAAATACGGATACGATGAAAAACGAGTTCATATCTTCCGTATCCCATGAATTGCGGACGCCTCTGACAGCGATCAAGGGCTGGGCGGAAACATTGCTGGATGCGGAGAACTATGATGCGGCTACCTTAAAAAAAGGAATGCGGGTCATCTCTACCGAGACAGAACGGCTGTCCGGTATGGTGGAGGAACTGCTGGATTTTTCGAGGATTCAAAATGGTCGTTTCAGCTTGGTGTTCCAGAAAATGGACTTACTGGCTGAGCTTGGGGAAGCAGTTCTGATGTATACCGAAAAGGCCCGTCGGGAAAATATTCAGATCATTTATAATGAGCCGGAGATGCTCCCGATCCTTTACGGGGATAAAAACCGGTTAAGACAGGTTTTTATCAATATTATCGACAATGCAATCAAGTATTCCGACCCCGGCGATACTGTCAAAATCGACGCCTTTGTCCAGGGGGAGGACATTATGATAACTGTGGCGGATACAGGCTGCGGCATTAGTCCGGAGGATCTGCCCAAAATTAAAACTAAATTTTTCAAGGCCAATCAGACACGGCGCGGTTCCGGTATCGGCTTGGCGGTAGCTAACGAAATCGTCCAGATGCATCACGGAAGCATTGAAATTGAGAGTACATTTAATGTGGGTACAACAGTGCTGATTCGTCTCCCGCTCCAAACCCAGGAGGCAAAGGACGCGGATGCATCGGAAAGGAATAGTGAGAATGAGCAATAACAAGGAGAAAAAGCCTTTTAAGACTTCCATCGGCGGTCAGGCATTGATCGAAGGTGTCATGATGAGAGGCCCGCATAAGTCCGCTATGGCAGTGCGTAAGCCGGATGGCCAGCTGCAGGTGGATGTATGGGAACGGAAGCCTTCCAAAATTTGGAATAAAATTCCGTTGGTGCGGGGCTGTGTCAATATGGTGGAGTCTTTGGTGGACGGATACCGGTGCCTGATGAAATCGGCGGAAATTTCTACTCAAGGGTTAGAAGAAGAAAAACCTTCTAAATTTGAACAGTGGCTGGAGAAAAAGTTCGGGGACAAGCTCACCAAAGTGATCGCAGCTATCAGCGCAGTGGTGGGGTTCGGTATCGCAATCCTCCTTTTTATGTTTTTGCCGGCCTTTCTGGTGGGACTGCTGGATGGCATCTTGCCTCACTGGAGTATGTCGTTGATAGAGGGCTTCATTAAAATTGCGCTCTTTATCGGGTATTTGGCCTTGGTGAGCTTGATGCCGGATATGAAACGACTTTTCCAATATCACGGCGCTGAACACAAAACAATTTTCTGCTATGAGGCAGGTATGGAATTGACGGTAGAGAATGTCCGCAAACAAAGCCGATTCCATCCCAGATGCGGAACAAGTTTCCTGCTGATCGTGCTGGTGCTGGGAATTTTGGTGTTTTCCGTGGTCACCTGGAGCAACCCTTTGATCCGTACACTGCTGAAACTGGCCATGCTGCCAATCGTTGTAGGTTTTGCTTACGAATTGATTAAGCTGGCTGGCCGGTATGATAATGTATTTACGAGAATTATTTCTTTCCCCGGACTGAAGCTGCAGCATCTTACAACCCGCGAGCCCGAAGATGGTATGATAGAGGCTGCAATTGCCTCCATGAAGCCGGTAATCCCTGAGCAGGAAGGCGAAGACAAGTGGTAAAAAGCCGGATTCAAAATGTTTATGAGAATGTAAGGGAAGCGCTGGAGCGTGTAACTGACGATGCCGGTTTTGAAGCGTTAGAACTGATGCATGCTGTTTGCGGCCTGACCCGGCAGGATTTGCTGATGGGGAGAGACATTTCCTTATCTGACGGCCAGCAAAAAAAGCTGGATGAGTTGGTCAGACGGAGACTGGACCATGAACCGCTGCAGTATTTGCTTGGGGAGTGGGATTTTTTCGGCAGGACTTTTTCAGTGGGCGAAGGAGTGCTGATCCCCAGAGGGGATACCGAACCGCTGGTGGAAGCGTGTTTGGAGCTTATTAAAAGAAAACATGCTCCGAGAATTTTGGATCTCTGTACCGGCAGCGGCTGTATCGGAATCACGCTGGCACTGGAGCGGCCTGACGCAGAGGTTTGGGCTGTGGAAAAATCCCCTCAGGCATTTTCTTATTTTCAAAAAAATAATCAGTCATTTGGCAGCCCTATTCGCGGAATTTTGGGCGATGCTTTGAACCCTGCTTTGATATCCGGCAATTTCGATCTTATCGTGTCAAATCCTCCGTATTTGACACGATCCGAAATGGATGCCTTGCAGCCTGAAGTCACCCGTGAACCGGCTATGGCACTATACGGGCAGGACGATGGCCTGTATTTCTACAAAGAGTTTTGCAAAATTTACCCCCAACGCCTGAATCCTGGCGGGGCACTGGCATTCGAAATCGGGGACGGTCAGCAGAGCGCAGTCTGCGGTTTTTTGACAGAATCCGGCATGATTTCTATTTGCCAAAAGCATGATCTTCATGGTATAATAAGAGTGATTACCGCACGGAACAAACTTTCCGGTCAGGAAACCCCGGCGGAAACATGACGGGAGGAAAAAAGATGGCAAAGGCAAAAAATGTTTCACCGGTGACAGCGCTGGAGTCTCCGGAAGAAAAGAAAAAAGCGCTCCAGACAGCAATTGAACAGATCGAAAAAACTTACGGCGCCGGCTCCATTATGAAGCTGGGCCAGAATACTCATCTGGATGTAGATGTGATCCCTACCGGCTCCCTGAGCTTAGACTTAGCTCTGGGTGTGGGGGGGGTTCCCAAAGGAAGAATTATTGAAATCTATGGGCCGGAATCTTCCGGTAAGACCACCGTGGCCCTGCAAATGGTCGCCCAGGCCCAGAAACGTGGCGGCGAAGCAGCCTTTATCGATGTGGAACATGCGTTGGATCCTGCATATGCCCGGGCACTGGGTGTGGATATCGATAACCTCTTGGTGTCTCAGCCGGATACCGGTGAGCAGGCTTTGGAAATTGCGGAAGCATTGGTCCGCTCCGGAGCTTTGGACATCGTTGTCTTTGACTCGGTGGCAGCGATGGTTACGAAAAGCGAGATCGAGGGAGAAATGGGCGATGCCCATGTGGGACAGCTGGCACGACTCATGTCTCAAGCAATGCGGAAACTGACCGCCATTATAGGCCGCAGCAACTGTGTGGCAATTTTTATTAACCAGATCCGTGAGAAAATCGGCGTCACCTTCGGCAACCCCGAAACTACTACCGGCGGACGGGCACTGAAATACTTCGCTACAATTCGGATCGATGTCCGTAAGGGCGAGGCGATCAAAAACGGAAATGAAGTTATCGGTAATGTGACAAAGTGCAAAGTCGTTAAGAATAAGGTCGCTCCGCCTTTTAAAGAGGCCGTTTTCGATTTGATGTACGGCGAAGGTACCTCCTATGAGGGCGAGATCATCGATATCGGATCCGTTTTGGGCATTATCGGAAAGTCCGGCTCCTGGTTTAGCTATAAAGGGGAGCGGATCGGACAAGGTAAGGAACGGGCAAAGGAATTTTTGAAAGCTCATCCGGAAATTTGCGCCGAAATCGAGCAGATCATCCGGGATAATATGGATAATTTTGTCATGGCACCCGTAAAAGGCGCCAAATCCGGCAGCATGGAGCTGCGGAAAGGCGTTACGATCAAACTTGGCGAGGAAACCATAACTCCACCCGGACATATCCAGGCCGAACCGACCGTTTCAAGTGAAGATCCGGATATTTCCGACGAGTCTCTGACAGATATTGATCTGGATGTAGAGGCTGACCTGGATGATTTTGAAGAATGAAAATTACCGGAATTGCCCGAAAAAAAGGAACCCGCTGGCAGATCGACGTGGATGATGAATACTGGGCTATATTGGATGCGGAGATCATTGTCAGCTTTCATCTGAAAGTAGGGTCGGAGCTGACCGAAGCACTGCAGGAGGAAATCCTAACAGCAGCTGAACGGCGCCGCGCTCGGGAAAGAGCCCTTTATCTGCTGGATTACCGGGACCATTCCCGCGGGGAACTAGTGGAAAAGCTCTGCCGTACCGTGGATCGGGAAATCGCCTTGGAAACAGTCGATAAACTGGAAGAAATGGGCCTATTGAACGACGCGGCTTATGCACAGAAACTGGCGCGGCATTTTATGCTGACCAAAAAATACGGCGCCCGAAGGGCAGTGCTGGAATTGCGCCGAAAGGGGATCGATTCCGAGACGGCTGCCTGGGCGGTGGACCAGGTGGAGCCTGAGGAGGATCAGCTGACAGAACTGGTCCTGCGGAAATACGCCCGTTATCTGGAGGATGACGAGGATGGAAAAGGCCGCGAAAAGGTGATTCGAGCATTGATGCGTCTGGGTCACGGCTATTATGATGCTGCCGGCGCTGTCGATGAAGCGACAACCCGTCTGGAAGAAGAGGACGATTACCCCGGCGAATGAAAGAGAGGATATTTGCCTTATGCCAACCAAAATCGGAATGGTGTCCCTGGGATGCCCCAAAAATCAGGTGGACGCGGAATTGCTGATGCACACCCTTCATCGGGAGGGCTTTGAACTGAATCAGGACCCGGCACTTGCGGATGTGGTCATTATCAATACCTGCGGTTTTATCGAGAGTGCCAAGCAGGAAGCAATTGATAATATTCTGGAATATATTACCCTGAAAAAAGAGGGGCGTATCAAAAAAATTATTGTGACGGGATGTCTGGCCGAGCGGTACCGCAGGGAAATCTCCGAAGAGATGCCGGAGGTGGACGCAATCGTGGGAATCGGCTCTAATGCCGAGATTGCCGATATCGTTCGGGATACCCTTCATGATAAAAAGGTTTACCGCTTCGGGGAAAAGTGTGAGCTGCCGCTGGAGGGTGGAAGAATCCTTAGCACTCTGCCGTTTTACGCATATTTGAAGATCGCGGAGGGCTGCGACAACTGCTGTTCTTATTGTGCAATTCCTTCCATCCGTGGAAGATTTCGCAGCCGGCCTATGGAAAATGTTTTGGAGGAGGCACGCTGGCTGGCTGGCCGCGGCGTAAAAGAACTGGTCGTCGTCGCTCAGGATACGACAAAATATGGCCAAGATCTTTACGGTGAGTATAAACTTGCTGAACTTTTACGGAATTTGGCACAAATCGACGGATTTCGGTGGATAAGGGTTTTGTACGCGTATCCGGAACGGATTACCGATGAACTGCTGGATGTCATTGCCTCTGAACCGAAGATCGCTAAATATCTGGATATCCCGCTGCAGCACTGCGACGAGGAGATCCTTCGCGCGATGAACCGCCCCGGCAATCGGCAGGAGCTGACCTCTTTGATTGCCCATGTGCGGGAGAAGGTCCCGGGAATTACTTTGCGGACATCGTTGATTGCCGGCTTCCCAGGGGAGACAGAAGAGAACTTTACACATTTGTGTGAGTTTGTTAAAGAGACAGAATTCGATCGGCTGGGCTGCTTTGCTTATTCTCAGGAGGACGGAACCCCTGCCGGCCAGCGGGAAGATCAGGTGGATGAACAGGTTCGCACTGATCGGGCAGAATTGGTCATGGAAGAACAGATGACCATCATGGCCAGGAAAAACGAGGAAAAGATCGGCAGTTCGATCCTTTGCGTAGTGGAGGGCTTCGACCGTTACGGGGAATGTTTCTTTGGCCGCAGCGAAGCCGATGCTCCGGATATTGACGGGAAGGTTTTCTTCAGCAGTAAAAACAAATTGGCTGTGGGACAGTTCGTTACAGTCCGGGTGGACGACGTGATGGACCTCGATCTGATAGGAGTGGTAACCGATGAACACCCCGAATAAACTGACATTGCTGCGTATCCTTTTGGTGCCGGTTTTCCTGCTCTTTTTCCTGTGTGAAGTAATTCCCCTTCACAGCGTTTGGGCGCTGGTGGTATTTGCCCTGGCTTCAACTACCGATGCTATGGATGGCCATATCGCCAGAAGCCGGAACCTGATTACCAATTTCGGAAAATTTCTCGATCCGGTAGCAGATAAAGTGCTGGTTTTTGCAGCCTTGGTAGCCTTTATCGATTTTGGATGGGCCAGTTCAGTGGCAGTCATTATTATGATCGCCAGGGAATTCTTAGTCAGCTCCCTGCGGATGGTAGCTGCTGACAACGGAACGGTGATCGCTGCTGGAAAACTCGGAAAACTGAAAACTGCTGTGACAATGGCATCCATCGTGGCAGTACTGGTGCTGTCAGCCGTCATGGAATTCGGTTTACTGGAAGAATTCCCCATCGGAACCATCAGCAATATTCTGGTATGGGTCTCCGCTGCTATTACGGTGGTTTCCGGCATAGAATATCTGTGGAATAATCGTTCGCAATTTAATTCCAGCAAATGACAAAGGTGGTTTGACTATGCTTAAGCGCCTGCGGGCGGATATCCGCGCCGTTAAGGAGCGGGATCCGGCGGCTCGCAGCACCGTAGAAGTGCTGTTGCTGTATTCCGGGCTTCACGCAATCATGCTCCATCGGCCGGCTTACTTTCTTTACCGGCATAAGTGGTTTTTCCTCGCCCGGTGGATTTCTCAATTTGCAAGGTTCCTGACCGGTATCGAGATCCATCCCGGCGCCAAAATTGGCACTGGCGTGATGATCGACCATGGCTCCGGAATCGTCATCGGCGAAACTGCTGAAGTCGGAGACGGCTGTACCCTCTACCAAGGGGTGACCTTGGGCGGTACCGGCAAGGATCGGGGAAAACGTCATCCGACTTTGGGAAAGAATGTTATGGTGGGGAGCGGCGCTAAAATTTTAGGCCCCTTTACGGTGGGCGATAATGCGAAAATCGCTGCGGGCGCAGTCGTTTTGGAGCCAATCCCGCCGAATAGCACCGCTGTAGGCGTCCCGGCGCGAGTGGTACGACAGAACGGTCAGCGAGTCTGCGCACCATTGGACCAGGTCCATATCCCGGATCCTGTGTCCCAGGAGCTTTGCATGCTGAAATTCCGTTTGGAAAAAATGGAGAAGCTGGTGGAAGAACAGCAACAGCTGATTCAATCCCTGCAGGCTCTCCGAACAGATACAGGAACCCTTCCCGCCGATGATGACGGCGAATGGGAAAAAGTGTAGGAGATGATATCATGGCTTTGAAACTTTATAACAGCCTCTCCCATGAGCGGGAGGATTTTGTGCCCCTGAGTGCCGGTCAGGTGAAAATGTATACCTGCGGCCCCACGGTTTACCACTTTGCACATATCGGTAATCTGCGCAGCTATATCATGGAAGATGTGCTGGAAAAATATCTGAATTATTCGGGCCTCCACGTGAAACGGGTCATGAATATCACCGATGTGGGACATCTTTCCAGTGACGCAGATACCGGCGAGGATAAGATGCTTAAAGGCGCCAAGCGGGAACATAAAACCGTGATGGAAATTGCAAAATTTTATACGGATGCCTTTTTTGCAGACTGCGAAAAGCTGAATATCAAGCGGCCGGAAATCGTTCAGCCGGCAACAGGCTGCATCCCGGAGTTTATTGCGTTGGTACAGACGCTGCTGGATAAAGGATATGCTTATGAGGCCGGCGGAAACGTCTATTTTGATACTTCCAAACTGGAAAAATACTACGTTTTCAATGACCACGATGAGGAAGACCTGGAAGTGGGTGTCCGGGAAGGCGTTGAAGAGGATTCTAATAAGAAGAATAAAGCGGACTTTGTGCTGTGGTTTACTAAGTCCAAATTCGAGGATCAGGAATTGAAATGGGATTCCCCGTGGGGTGTGGGCTATCCGGGCTGGCATATCGAATGCTCCGCTATCAGTATGAAATACCTGGGGGATCGATTGGATATCCATTGCGGTGGTATTGATAACGCTTTCCCACACCATACCAACGAGATCGCCCAAAGCGAGGCCGCCATCGGCCATAAATGGTGCAACTATTGGTTTCATGTTCATCATTTAAATACGGCTAATGGCAAAATGAGTAAATCCAGCGGGGAATTTTTGACCGTTTCTTTGCTGGAGGAGAAGGGCTATGACCCGATGGTTTATCGGTTTTTCTGCCTGCAGTCCCATTACCGGCGTTCGCTGGCATTTTCCTGGGAGGCCTTGGACAATGCTGCGGCAGCATATGGAAAACTGGTTGCGCGGATCGCTGGACTGAACCCCAATGGCGGAGAGATGGACCAGGCCGCTGCCGATCAGTTGCGTGCTTCTTTCCGGGAAGGAATGGATAATGACCTGAATACGTCTTTGGGAATTACAGCGTTGTATGATGTTTTGAAGGCAAATACCACAGACCGAACAAAACTGGCATTGTTGGGTGAATTTGATGAGGTAATGTCTTTGAATCTTTTGAAAGCAGCTGAGAAAGCTCGTGCTGCGGCTCAGCAGGCCGTAGCCGGAGAGGCGCTTCCGGCAGAAGTGCAGGCGCTGGTGGAAGAAAGAGCAGCTGCAAGAAAAGCTAAAGATTTTCAGAAAGCAGATGAGCTGCGGGGAAAAATTGCCGATTTGGGATACCAGGTGGAAGAGACCAGGCAGGGAACACGGGTGACAAAAATTGGGAGCTGAATGATTTGTGGAAGAGGCCATCAGATAGGGAGGATGGCTGAGGGGCGGAGGATTTAGGATATGTTTGATAAGATCATTACAGTGACGCTGAACCCGGCTCTGGATGTGACTTTATGGTTGGAATCGCTTGATTTTGTTGAGCCTAACGAGACAACCAGAGAGGTTATATATGCCGGCGGAAAAGGTGTTAATATTTCCAGGGTACTGGCATCCCTGGGAGTTAAGGCCAAGGCGTTGGGACTTTGCGGAGACGACAACGCAGGACGCTTTATGAGCTTGCTGGACGGAGATGGGGTGCTCCATGATTTTGTGCGTACCGGTGGAGCAGTCCGGGAGAATTTGACAATCAATATTCCCGACGGACGTTTTTTGAAGATCAATCGCCGAGGAAGTACAGTTCCTGTTGAAGCAATGCATCAGCTACGGAGTAAGCTGGAGGCAGAACTGAAGGACAGCGGGAAAACCCTGATGGTTTTTGCGGGCAGCCTGCCGCCTAATGTAACTGCGGAAGGGTATAAGGCATTTTTAATGACATTCCAACGTGAAAATGTGTATTTTGCATTGGACAACGCGTTTTTTAAGCTGGAAGATCTTCAGGAAATTAGACCGTTTGTGGTAAAACCGAATCTGCTGGAATTTCGAAAAATGTGCGGCTCGGATCTTCGTACAGAGCAATCTATTGTCAAGCTGGCTCGTTCCATGACAGGATATGTTCAGCATACGTTGGTGAGCTTGGGTGGAAAAGGACTGATCTATGCGGGAACAGGGGGAACCTATCGGCTGCATAACCAGCAAGTGCGGGTAAAATCAACCGTTGGGGCCGGAGATACCACTTTGGCCGCGTTTTTGGCTGCTTTGCAGAAAGGTGAGTCTGCTGCGGATGCAGTACGGTATGCGGTAGCCGCAGGCTGCGCATCGGTAACGCTGGATGGAACCGATGTGGTACGGCCAAACTTGGTGGAAGAATTTCTGCCACAGGTGTCGGCACGAATGATACGATAAATGAAAGGGCCACAGCAGGACAAAAAAGCCTGTTGTGGCCTTTGTGCAGAAACAGGTTTGTTTGCCAAAAAAGGAGACTCTTTGACGAAATAAATTCGTTTGTTAGTTTTTTCACAAAATTGCGATCTTGAACGCGAACATTCTGAAAAAGCCTACAAAGTGCAGTGAAAACCTTCTAAAGAGTCGGGCAAAATGTTGACATTTGACGGAATCGGTATTATAATATCGATATTGGAATATGGATAACTTCTAGGATTGCGGCGGATGAAAAATATGGTTGCCCAGTCCTTTTTTTGCGCAGGAGCTGTGCAAAAAAAGTTTCCGCCGTCCTCCGAGGATCACCGGTTTTCCGGGCAAAAGTTTCGTTGGAGGTGATATGGAACAATTTCGTTTGCAGAGACAATCTCAGCAGGCCGGATTTTTCCTTATTGGGCAGTTCCTTTCTATTCGTATGAAAACCAAACCATAATCAGACAGATTGGAGAGGGTATTATGACAAACAAAATCACAATCATTGGTGCAGGAAGCGTCGGTTCTACCATCGCTTATACGTTGGCAGTCAACGGGATTGCTTCCGAAGTCGTCCTTATTGATGTTAACACCCAGAAGGCATTGGGCGAAGCTATGGACATCCGCCAGGCAACGCCGTTTGCTTCCCAGACCCAGATCTATGCCGGCAGCTACAGCGATGCGGAAGACTCCAATATCGTAATCGTAACCTCCGGTATTGCCAGAAAGCCTGGACAGAGCCGTATCGATCTTACTCAGACTAACGTGGATATCATTAAGAGCATTATTCCGGAAATCGTCCGCCACGCTCCCAATGCTATCTATATTTTGGTCAGCAACCCTGTTGATATCCTGACCTATGTATTTGGTAAGGTTTCCGGCCTTCCGACCAACCGCGTGATCGGCTCCGGTACAATTCTGGATACCGCTCGGCTCCGTACCCGTTTGGCAGAATACTTCTCTATCAGCCAGAAAAATATCCATGCCTACGTTTTGGGCGAGCATGGCGACAGCTCCTTCATTCCCTGGTCTATGGCTTCTATCTCCAGTATCCCCCTGGAAGATTACCGCAAGAGCCTGACCGGCGACGGCGATGTCCTGCCGGAACTGGATGTGGCAGAGGTAGAAAAATATGTCCGGACTTCCGGCGGTAAGATCATCGGCCGCAAAGGTGCTACATATTACGGAATCGCTGCCTCTGTATGTCATATCTGCCGCTGCCTGTTCAGCAGCACCGACACGATCCTGACTGTTTCTTCCATGATGACTGGTGAATATGACCTCCATGACGTCTCCCTCAGCGTGATGTCCGTTGTCGGCTCTGAAGGAATCAAGGGCAATATCTGCGCAAAGCTCACCGACGATGAAATGGTCAAGCTGCATCACAGCGCCGATGTCCTGAAAGAGGTTATCCGCCAGATCAATATCTGACTTTTGGAGGTTATAGAATGGAATTCCGCATTGAACATGACTCCATGGGGGAAGTGAAAGTTCCCGCTGACCGCTATTGGGCGGCCCAGACAGAACGGAGCCATGAAAACTTTAAAATCGGCGTGGGAATTGAGACCATGCCCCGGGAAATTACGCATGCTTTCGGAATTTTGAAGAAGGCCGCGGCAATTGCCAATCATGAGCTGAAACCGGAGAAAATGACCGATGAAAAACTGGCTGCAATTTCTCAGGCCTGTGATGAAGTTATCAGCGGTTCTTTAAACGACCACTTCCCGCTGGTAGTTTGGCAGACCGGCTCCGGTACGCAGTCCAATATGAATGCCAATGAGGTTATCGCCAACCGTGGCAACGAAATCGCCGGCAAAAAGCTGCTGCATCCTAATGACGACATCAATATGAGCCAGTCTTCCAACGATACTTTCCCTACTGCAATGCATATCTCTGCGGTGCTGGCAATCGAAGATAAGCTGTTCCCGGCGATCGACCTGCTGGTCGATACCTTTAAGCGGCTGGAAGCCGAAAACGAAGGAGTCGTCAAGAGCGGACGTACCCATCTGCAGGATGCAACTCCTATCCGTTTCAGCCAAGAGATCAGCGGCTGGCGTTCTTCCCTGGAAAAGGATCGCCGGATGCTGGAAATCGCCCTCCCCGAATTGAAGGAGTTAGCGTTGGGCGGCACCGCTGTGGGAACCGGCCTCAATGCCCCGAAAGGCTTTGATGTCAAAGTCGCGGAAGCTGTATCTGCCCTTACGGGTAAGCATTTTGTAACGGCCCCCAATAAGTTCCACGCTTTGACCAGTAAAGACGAGTTGGTTTTTGCTCATGGCGCTTTGAAGGCGTTGGCAGCCGATATGATGAAAATTGCAAACGACGTCCGTTGGCTGGCAAGCGGCCCCCGTGACGGCTTGGGAGAAATCTTTATCCCTGAAAATGAACCCGGGTCTTCCATTATGCCCGGCAAGGTGAACCCCACTCAGTGTGAGGCTGTTACAATGGTGGCAGTTCAGGTCATGGGCAATGACGTGGCAGTCGGAATGGCAGCTTCTCAGGGAAACTTTGAACTGAATGTGTTTATGCCGGTGTGCATCTACAATTTCCTGCAGTCTGCCCGGCTGCTGGCAGAGGTTATCGTTTCCTTTAATAATAACTGCGCTGTGGGCATTAAGGCCAATCGGGAAAAAATGCATCATAACCTTCACAATTCCCTGATGCTGGTCACAGCTCTCAACCCCTACATCGGCTACGAAAACGCGGCAAAAACCGCTAAGAAGGCTTATAAGGACAATATCTCCCTGAAGGAAGCATGTGTGGAACTGGGCTTCCTGACTGCCGAGAAGTTTGATGAGGTCTTCCATCCGGAGCAGATGGCATAACGCCGCAATTGGAGGAATCAATCATGAAATTCAGCTACTATCCGGGCTGTACCCTGAAAACCAAGGCAAAAGATCTGGATGCCTACGGGCGTCGGGCCGCCGAGGCGCTGGGGATCACGCTGGAGGAGCTGCCGGAATGGCAGTGCTGCGGCGCGGTTTACCCTATGGCAAAGGACGAGATCGCGACAAAGCTGTCTTCTGTCCGCGCACTGGTCAGCGCCAGAGATCTGGGAAACGATCTGGTCACCTTGTGTTCCGCATGTCACCACGTGATTAAACGCGTCAATGGGGATATGCAAAACGACGAGAATATCCGTACAAAAGCAAACAACTACCTGCAGCTGGAAACCCCCTATGCCGGGGAAACCAAGGTGATCCATTATCTGGAAATGCTGCGGGATGTGGTGGGTTTTGATGAACTGAAAAAGAAAGTCGTAAACCCGCTGAAAGGCCGGAAAATCGGCGCTTATTACGGTTGCATGCTGCTGCGTCCCAGCAAGGAGATGCAGTTCGATAACCCCGAAAACCCGACTATTATCGAGGATTTTATTAAAGCAATCGGCGCAACTCCGGTGCTGTATCCTTTCCGTAACGAATGCTGCGGCGGTTATGTGACCTTGAGCAAAAAGGAATTGGCTCAGAAAAAGGCCGACGTGATCCTGGAATCTGCCATGGAGCAAGGCGCTGAAGAACTGATTACCGCGTGCCCTCTGTGCATGTACAATCTTGATGCCAACAGTACCGCGCACAAGCTGCCGGTTCACTACTTCACCGAGCTTCTGGCAGAAGCCCTCGGGGTGAAATGAGAAGGGGGGATTCCATATGCCAGCAACTGAAAAAGAATTGGCGGAGACCATCCGTCGGATCAGCGGTGTTGATACCCGCAAATGTATGAAATGCGGAAAATGTTCCGGTACTTGTCCCGCTTTTGGGGAAATGGATATCCATCCCCATAAGTTCGTCTCAATGGTAGAGAAAGGCGAGATCGATGAACTGATGCAGTCGAAATCCTTGTGGACGTGCCTGTCCTGCTTTGCGTGTGTGGAACGGTGCCCACGGAATGTCGAACCTGCAAGACTGATCGAAGCAGTCCGTTTGGCTGTCATTCGCCGCCAGGGAGAAAATTATCTGAAAGCGGATCAGATCCCCGAATTGCTGGATGAAAAATTGCCTCAGCAGGCAATCACCAGCGCCTTCCGGAAGTACAGTAAATAAACCAAAGGATGGAAGTGAGTTCATTGCATAAAATCGGAGTCTTTGTCTGTTGGTGCGGAAGCAACATCGCGGCAACCGTCGATGTCGCCGCTGTCGCAGAGGCGATGAGGGCAGAACCTAATGTCGTCTATGCTACCGACTATCAATATATGTGCTCAGAGGGCGGCCAGTCCAGAATCCGTGAGGCAATTAAAGAATATGGCCTGACGGGTGTCGTGATCTGTTCCTGCTCTCCGCGGATGCACGAGGCGACTTTCCGGAAAGCGGCTCAGTCTGCCGGACTGAACCCTTACATGGTGGAAATCGCTAATATCCGGGAACACTGCTCCTGGATTCATAAGGACCGGATGGATGCTACCGCAAAAGCCATCGTCCTTGCCAGAACCGCTCTGGCAAAACTGAACCTGAATCAGCCTTTGACCGCCGGCGAAAGTAACGTCGTGAAACGCGCTCTGGTTATCGGCGGCGGTATCGCAGGAATCCAGTCTGCATTGGATATCGCTGAGGCCGGCTATGAAGTCGATATCGTGGAGAAAACTCCTACCATCGGCGGCCGTATGGCACAGCTGGATAAAACTTTCCCCACACTGGACTGTGCCGCTTGTATTCTGACTCCTAAAATGGTGGACGCTGCCCAGAATGAAAAGATCACCCTCTATACATACAGCGAGATGGAGTCTGTTTCCGGATTTGTCGGTAACTTTACCGCCAAGATCCGCAAAAAGGCTCGCCATGTGAATGAGGACCTCTGCACCGGCTGCGGCCTTTGCCAGGAGAAATGTCCTTCCCGCAAGGCAAAAAATGAGTTCAATATGGGCCTCAATACCCGTACAGCCATTTATATCCCCTTTGCACAGGCAATTCCTAATGTGCCGGTGATCGATACGGAGCAATGTATCCATTTTAAGACTGGTAAGTGCGGTCTCTGCCAGATGAACTGCTCTGCTAAGGCTATCGATTTTGAGCAGCAGGACGAGATCATCGAGCGCCAGTATGGCGCGATCGTGGTCGCTACCGGCTTCCGGCCCATTTCTCTGGAAAGATTCGACGAATTCGGATATTCTCAGAACCCCGATGTAGTTACTTCTTTGGAGTTCGAACGGATTATGAACGCCGCAGGTCCTACCAAGGGCCAGTTGGTTCGTCCCTCTGACGGGAAACATCCTCACTGCATCGTTTTCGTTCAGTGCGTCGGCTCCCGTGATACCTCCGGATGCGGAAAACCTTACTGCTCCAAGATCTGCTGCATGTATACCGCAAAGCATGCCATGCTGGTCCGGGAGAAATATCCGGATGTGGAAGTACATGTCTTTTATATCGACGTCCGGACACCGGGCAAGAACTTCGACGAGTTCTACCGCCGTGCCGTGGAACAGTACGATGTGGATTACATTAAGGGTATGGTCGGCAAAGTCTCCAGCCATGGGGATAAGCTGCAGGTACAGGGCTCCGACCTGATCGCAGATAAGCAAATCATTATTGATGCCGATATGGTGGTTCTGGCCGCCGCAATCGAGCCTGATCCGGAAGTCCGGAAGATCGCTACCATGCTGACTGCCAGCATCGATACCAACAACTTCCTGACAGAAGCCCATCCCAAGCTCCGTCCTGTGGAAAGCCCAACAGCCGGTGTGTTCCTGTCCGGCGTCTGCCAGGGACCTAAGGATATTCCTGAAACTGTCGCTCAGGCCTCCGCAGCTGCCGCTAAGGTCATCGGGCTGCTGGCTAAAGATAAGCTGAAGCGCAATCCCTGTGTGGCTCATTCCGACGAAATGCTCTGTAACGGCTGCTCTGCATGTGAAAAGGTCTGTCCTTATGGCGCGATCAGCTATATGGATAAGGAATTCCGCGTTCCCGGTCCTAAGAGAACCGAGATCCGCCGGATCGCCGTTGTCAATGAGGCAGTCTGCCAGGGCTGCGGTGCCTGTACGGTTACCTGCCCGTCCGGCGCTATGGACCTGAAAGGCTTCTCAACGAAACAAATTATGGCGGAGGTGGACGCAATATGTCGATAGAAGAAACCAAGAAAGAATATAAGCCGCTGATCGTGGCTTTCTGCTGCAACTGGTGCAGTTACGCAGGTGCAGACCTGGCTGGTACCAGCCGCCTTTCTTACCCCGCCGATGTGAAAATCATTCGGGTACCCTGCTCCTGCCGTGTAAATCCCCTGTTTATCCTGCGGGCTTTCCAGAGGGGCGCTGACGGGGTAATCATCGCCGGTTGCCATCCCGGTGACTGCCATTACACCAGCGGCAACTACTATGCCCGCCGCCGGATGACCCTGCTGTTCAGCATGCTGGATTATTTGGGCATCGAACGGGCACGTACCCGGGTGGAGTGGATCTCCGCTGCAGAGGGCGTGAAATTCTCCACCACCATGAACGAATTCGCTAAGACCATCCATGAGTTGGGCGAAAATAAGAAGCTGGAGGATCTCAGATGCAAAGAGTTATTGAAATAATCAAAGAAAAAGCCGGGAAACTCCTCGCTGACGGCACTGTGGATCGGGTCATCGGCTGGAAAGACGGCGAATTCTTTTACGATCCTACTCCGGCTGTGTTCAGCGCCGGAGAATTGGAAAACCTGCGCTATGACAGCTTCTGCGGGGCAAATGTCAGCAAATATCTGATCGCAGAAACGAAAAAAGAAGGCAAAATTTTGGCTCTGCTGAAGCCTTGCGATACCTATAGCTTCAACGAGCTGGTTAAGGAGCACCGCGTTGACCGGGATAAGGTCTACGTTTTGGGCATCGAATGCCGGGGCAAAGCAGATATTAATAAGATCCGCGACTTAGGCATCAAGGGTATTGAAAGCATTGAGGAATTGCCCGGGGATGAGTTGCTGGTCCATACCATTTACGGGGATAAGACCTGCAAACTGAATGATGTTTTGCTGGAAAAATGTCTCTGCTGCAAGAGCAAAACCCATGTGGCCTCCGATGATCTGGCCCTGACCGGCGAACCGATGCCGGAAGCTCCTAAGGATCGTTTCGCAATGGTTGCCAAGCTGGAAATGATGACCCCCGATGAGCGGTTTGAATTCTGGCGCGGGGAACTTTCCCGCTGCATCCGCTGCAATGCCTGCCGCAATGTCTGCCCGGCCTGCTCCTGCCTGAAGTGCGTTTTCGACAACGATGCTTCCGGCGTCGCCAGCAAGGCAAACGCGGATACTTTTGAGGAAAACATGTTCCATATTATCCGGGCATTCCATGTGGCCGGACGCTGCACAGACTGCGGAGAATGCTCCAGAGTCTGCCCCCAGCATATCCCGCTGCACCTTCTGAACCGGAAATTCATCAAAGATATCAATGAGTTCTATGGGGAGTATCAGGCCGGTGCCGATACCACTTCCCGCGGTCCTCTGACCGACTATACACCTGATGATGTGGAACCCAGTATCGTGATGAAGAGGGGAGGGGATCAGTAATGTATCAGATCGAAAAAGCGCGTTTGGGCGAGCTTTTTGCCCGTATAGCTGCTTCCGGGGAACTGATCCTGCCGGTGGAAAACAACGGCACTTCTCAGTATGGAACCTGGACTCCTGAAGTTGAGGTCCGGTTGGACCGTCTGAATACTGTTCGCTCCGCGAAGGACTGCTTCTTCCCCCAGACGGAAAACCTCATGGGTTTCCAAATGAAGGGAAAGGAAATTTCCATTATCGATCAGCGTAAACCTTGCGAACCATTTACAGTGTTCGGCGTCCGCGCTTGCGATGCCGCCAGCTTTGGTATTTTGGATCGGGTTTTCCTGTCGGAGCCGGTGGATACCTACTATCAGTCTCGCCGGCTGGCCGGAACGATCGTAACGCTGGCCTGCGGTGAGCCGGAGGAAACCTGCTTCTGCAGCGTGTTTGGCATCGACGCGGTCAAACCTGGCGGAGATGTTTCCTGCTGGTTAACTGAGGATACTTTGTTCTGGAAGAGCCTGACTGAAAAAGGCGATGCCCTGACCGAAAAGGTAAAGGATCTCTTGACTGACGGGGACGAGGCCGCTTTGAAAGCATATCAGGAGAAGATTTCTGCCATCCATGAAAAACTGCCGCTGAAAAATCTCAGCTTGGAAGGTTTTAACGGGGATGCGACAGAAGCACTTTTTGACCGCCCGGAATGGGCCGAGCTTTCTGAAGCCTGCATCGGCTGCGGAACCTGTACCTTTGTCTGCCCGACCTGCCAGTGCTATGACATCCGGGACTTCGATACCGGTCACGGAATTCAGCGGTTCCGCTGCTGGGATTCCTGCATGTATTCCGATTTTACCAAGATGGCCGGCGGAAATCCCCGCTTGACCCAGAAAGAACGGTTCCGTCAGCGGTTTATGCATAAGCTGGTCTATTATCCCGCAAATAACGACGGCATTTACTCTTGTGTCGGCTGCGGCCGCTGCGTGGCAAAATGCCCCATTTCTATGAATATCGTCAAAGTTATCAAAACCCTGGGGGTGAAAAACCATGAGTAATCTGCCAAATGAGACTCTGATTCCTCATATCGGTGTTGTCACAGACGTCCGAATCGATACCCCTGATGTCAAGACGTTCCGCGTAGTCGCACCCGAGGGAGGAGTTTGCTTCAAGCATATCCCCGGCCAGTGTGCCATGCTCTCTATTCCCGGCGTGGGCGAGGCAATGTTCTCCATTACCTCTTCCCCAACAAACACCGACTTTATGGAGTTTTCTATTAAGAAATGCGGCTGTCTGACCTCCTGGCTCCATATGATGGAACCAGGCCAGCAGATCACCATCCGCGGGCCGTACGGAAACGGCTTCCCGGTGGAGTCCGATTTCAAAGGCAAAGACCTGCTCTTCATCGCCGGCGGTATCGGGTTGGCACCCCTCCGTTCAGTTATTAACTATGTGCGGCATTACCGCAGCAATTACGGAAAGGTCGATATTGTCTACGGTTCCCGCAGCAAGGACGATCTGGTGGACTACAATGAAATCCTCAACGAATGGTGCAATGAAGAAGGCGTAAACGTCTATCTTACCATTGACCGTGAGCAGGAAGGTTGGGATGGCCATGTTGGATTCGTACCCAACTATGTCAAAGAGCTGGGCTTTGATACCAACAAAACCGCAATTATCTGCGGCCCCCCAATCATGATTAAGTTTACTCTGGCCGGCCTTCAGGAACTGGGCTTCGATAAGACGCAGGTCTTTACGACCATGGAACTGAAAATGAAATGCGGCGTCGGCAAATGCGGCCGCTGCAATATCGGCTCCAAGTATGTCTGCAAAGACGGCCCCGTTTTCCGCTGCGACCAGCTTGACGAGCTGCCTAACGAATATTGATCCGGAAGAGAGGTCTACAATATGGAACAAATGGTTAATGTCTTTCTGATGGGCAAAAAATATGAAGTCCCGTCCAGCCTTACCATTATGAAGGCAATGGAATACGCGGGCTATCAGCTCATCCGCGGCTGCGGCTGCCGTAACGGTTTCTGCGGCGCCTGTGCCACCATCTACCGCATCAAGGGCGACCGGGAATTAAAGGTCTGCCTGGCCTGCCAGACACAGGTCCAGGATAATATGTATGTGGCAACCTTGCCCTTCTTCCCCCTGGTGAAACAGGTCTATGATATCGAGAAGATTAAACCCACCGAACAGATCATGATGCAGCTGTATCCGGAAATTTATTCCTGCATCGGCTGCAACGCCTGCACAAAGAGCTGCACCCAGGGCCTGAATGTTATGCAGTATATCGCATATGCCCAGCGGGGTGAGTACGAGAAATGTGCGGAGGAATCGTTTGACTGCGTGATGTGCGGTGTATGTTCTTCTCGCTGCCCGGCTGGAATTTCTCACCCGCAGGTAGCAATGCTGGCACGCCGTCTGACCGGTAAGTATCTGGCTCCCAAGTCTCAGCACCTGGAAGACCGGGTAAAAGAAATCCGGGAAGGCACCTTCGAGGAACTGCTGGAAAACCTGATGCAGAAACCCATCGAAGAGATGCAGGAACTTTACAACCATCGCGAAATTGAGAAGTAAGGAGGGAATTTGCCATGTACACCAACGAAATGCTGGAATCCATGAAGAAGGTGGAAGCTGCTCGCGCGGCAAACGCCTCTTTTGAACCTCGCCGGATGACCGCTGAGGAAAAAGATATCCTTTTAAAGACTTATCATCCGGATTACAAGGAAAATGAATTTGCCGTTTTGCAGATCGGCCCCAATAAAGGCGATAAGGTGCCGACTGAGCTGGCTGCACTGCTTCAGGCAAACTCCCGGGTAAATCCCGCTGAAATTGATCTGTCCGCTCCGGATTACGATGTGGATGTTCTGATCATCGGCGGCGGCGGAGCTGGTGCGTCCGCGGCAATCGAAGCCGATAATAACGGCGCGAAAACTATGATCGTGACCAAACTTCGTTTGGGTGATGCCAATACTATGATGGCAGAAGGCGGAATTCAGGCAGCAGATAAGCCAAACGATTCTCCCGCGATCCATTATCTGGACGCGTTCGGCGGCGGCCATTTTGCTGCTAAGCCGGAACTGCTTTATAAATTGGTTACCGAGGCTCCCGAAGCAATTCAATGGCTTAATGATTTGGGAGTTGAGTTCGATAAGGATAAAGACGGTACAATGATTACCACCCACGGCGGCGGTACTTCCCGGAAACGTATGCACGCAGCGAAGGACTATTCCGGCGCGGAGATCATGCGTACTCTGCGGGACGAGGTCCTGAACCGCGAAATCCCAGTGGTGGATTTCACCGCAGCCATTGAGCTGATTCTGGACGAGAACGGCAAAGCAGCCGGCGCTGTCCTGATGAACATGGAAACTCAGGAAATTCTGGTTGCAAAGGCTAAAACCGTGATTATCGCAACCGGCGGTGCCGGACGGCTCCATTATCAGGGCTTCCCCACCTCCAACCATTACGGTGCAACTGCGGACGGCCTGATTCTGGGCTATCGTGCAGGCGCAAAACTCCTGTATGCGGATACTTTGCAGTACCATCCTACCGGCGCTGCCTATCCGGAGCAGATTTTCGGCGCTCTGGTCACTGAGAAGGTCCGTTCTCTGGGCGCTAAGCTCATCAACGTAGACGGCGAGGCCTTTATGCATCCTCTGGAAACCCGTGACGTTTCTGCAGCCTCTATTATTCGGGAATGCTCTACCAACGGCAAGGGCGTCCATACCCCCGGCGGAGTCGGCGTATGGCTGGATACTCCTATGATTGAGCTGAAAAACGGTGAGGGTACCATTGAGAAACGGATCCCTGCCATGATGCGGATGTTTGCAAAATATGATATCGATATCCGGAAAGAACCGATTTTGGTTTATCCTACCCTCCATTACCAAAATGGCGGTTTGGATATCACCGCCGACGGTATGACCGGTGTTGAGAACCTGTTCGTAGCAGGCGAGGCTGTCGGGGGAATCCACGGCCGGAACCGCTTGATGGGCAACTCTTTGCTGGATATCATCGTCTTCGGCCGGAACGCAGGCCGGAATGCGTCTGAAAAGAGCAAATCTGTCACTGTGGGCAAACTGAGCCTGGAACATGTAAACAAGTTCGCGGCTGAAGCCGAAGCAGCAGGCATCCATAGCGATATTGTATCTCCCAAGCTGCTGCCGGATTACGCACGCAAAAAGTAAAATGAGTGATTTGAGGGGAAGACATGACTGATTTATTTGAGGCGCTGATG
The DNA here is from genome assembly GCA_944386445.1 of uncultured Clostridia bacterium. Classification (GTDB taxonomy): domain Bacteria; phylum Bacillota; class Clostridia; order Oscillospirales; family Ruminococcaceae; genus Merdivicinus. The sequence goes on along the minus strand of CALXBD010000085.1, from coordinate 5,257 downwards.
ATTCTTTGCTTCGGCCTGTCTTGGCCGATTTCTATCCGGAAATCTTGGACCTCCCGGACCGCTAAGGGAAAAAGCTTGTTCTTTGAGGTATTCCTGCTGATCGGATATATCTTCGGAATCGCGCGGAAAGCGATCCTGTTTTCTCAGAGCATGGCTGCCGGAGAGTCTGAGACATTCCTGTTTTACTTGGGCTGGTTTTTCTATGTGCTGAACTTTGTTGAGATCTCCATCGACGTGGCACTGTATTTCCGCAACGTCAGATTGGATAAGGCCAGAGAAGCAGGACAGGCAGTTTCATAAGGGATAGGTGGAAGTATGGAAACGCGGTCTGTGTCGAAACAAACGCTGGAACGCCTTCCGAACTATCTGAATTTTTTGAAATCCCTGCCAGAAGGCAGCGTATCTACTATTTCCGCAACTGCCATTGCGGAAGCTCTGCATCTCAATGACGTGCAGGTGCGGAAAGATCTGGCAGCTGTCAGTTCCGGAGGACGGCCTAAAATCGGGTATGTCACCCGGAACCTGGCAGCGGATATCGAGAATTTTTTAGGATACCACGATGTGGGCAGTGCCGTGCTGGTGGGTGCAGGAAATTTGGGACGTGCACTGCTCTCGTATCAGGGATTTTCAGATTATGGCCTGCAGATTGTGGCGGCTTTTGACCAGGATGAACAGCTGATAGGTACTACGATCTCGGGAAAACAAATTCTATCCGTGGAAAAGCTGGCAGATTTATGCTGTCGGATGCAGATCCACATTGGCATCATAGTAGTGCCGGCGGAAGAAGCGCAGAAGGTCTGCGATATTCTGGTCAGCAGCGGAGTGCTTGCCATTTGGAATTTTGCACCGGTACATTTGAGTGTGCCGGAGAATGTGCTGGTCCGCAATGAGGATATCGCCGGATCGCTGGCGGTATTGGCAAAGCGATTGGCTGAAAGGTTGTAGCTTTAACAATAAGAACAAGGGGAGTACATGATGAAAGTTACCGTATGTATCGGAAGTTCCTGCCATCTGAAAGGCTCTAAGAGCATTGTGGAAAAGTTCCAGGAACTGATCGCCGCGAATCAATTGGAAGAGAAGGTTGAATTGGCTGCCACTTTCTGCACCGGAAATTGCGAAAAGGGAGTCTGTGTCACTGTAGACGGAACTCTGTTTTCAGTGAAGCCCGAAACAGCAGAGGAATTCTTTAAAAACGAGATTCTGGCTCGGCTGTAATCTTTTATCAGGTATGTGAGGAACCCGGCGTCCATTGAAGAGGACGCCGGGCTTTTGTAATATGGAAAATTTGCCTTGACGGAACGGGCTAGAAATGATATCCTAAAAAGGAATCAGTCCTCTGTAGCCAACAGTCTTGAATCCGGGAGATGGCAATAATTATGAAAACAGAATATCAAATAACAAAATATGCTTGTTATATGGTGAATGTTTCTATGTCAGTTGTAGCAACTTTACCGCCCTTGCTGTTTGTGACCTTTCGAACACTGTACGGCATTTCTTATTCTCTTCTGGGCACCTTGATATTGATTAATTTTTGCACCCAACTGTTAGTGGATTTGATTTTTTCATTTTACTCTCAGAGATTTGATATCAGCAAGACGGTTCGGTTAACGCCTATTCTGACAGTAGCAGGGCTTCTTATTTACGCCTTGTTTCCCATGCTGTTTCCACAAGCGGTGTATTTGGGTTTGGTGGCAGGAACAATCGTGTTTGCGGCTTCAGGAGGATTGGCAGAGGTGTTGATCAGCCCTGTGATCGCGGCAATTCCTTCTGACAGGCCGGAAAGCGAAATGAGCAAGCTGCATTCCGTTTATGCGTGGGGAGTAGTGGGTGTCGTGTTTCTCAGCACAGGATTTCTGCGGCTTTTTGGCAGGGAAAATTGGAAATGGCTGATCTTGATTTGGGCAGTAGTTCCTTTAATTGCCAGTATCCTGTTTCAAAAAGCCAAAATACCGACACTGAATACACCTGCGGAAACCTCAAATGTGTGGAAACTGGCTACAGGAAAACGTTTTTTAGTCTGCTTTTTCTGTATTTTCCTGGGAGGTGCCAGTGAATGTACCATGTCCCAGTGGAGTTCCAGCTTTTTGGAACAGGCGTTGGGAATTCCAAAGGTCTGGGGAGATATTTTGGGCGTAGCTGCGTTTGCAGTTATGCTGGGATTAGGACGTTCCCTTTATGCGAAGTTTGGAAGGAATATTTATAAAGTGTTGCTGGCAGGCGCCGCGGGGGCGGTGGTTTGCTACCTTTGTGCGGGAATATTCAATTATGCAGTGGTAGGATTGACGGCATGTGCCCTGACCGGCTTATGTACGGCGATGCTCTGGCCTGGAAGCCTGATTGTAGCCTCTGATCGTTTTCCGGATGGAGGAGTGGCAGTTTTTGCGCTGATGGCGGCCGGCGGGGATTTGGGAGGTTCCGTAGGGCCTCAGCTGGTGGGAATCGTGACAGATGCGGCCATGCAAAATGATTGGGTCATATCGTTGGCCGAAAGCTGGCAGCTGTCTGCAGAGCAGCTGGGTATGAAAATAGGACTGTTGTCGGCATCAATTTTTCCTGTTTTGGCCGTGGTGCTGTTTTGGATCGTGTATCGAAAACAGAAGCACGCTGCCGTCAGATGAATGTTCTATAGGTGTTATATAGTAAAGCAGAGGGGCGGACTTCTTTATAGAAGCCCGCCCGTTGCTACTTATACGGATGTTTTTTCTTCTACTTGAATCTGTTGAAAAATAAAAGGTACTACTTGGTCTTGACGAATATTCAGTACATAAGCGAATTCCTCATAAAGAAGACGTTCTGCTTCTTTGAAAAATCTTTCGTCTTCCGCACAAGGCTTTTTATGCTGTTCTTTCCTCGTTTGCTGACGAAGATAGAGAGTCTTTATAAGCCGAATCAGTTGGACGCGATCACCAGAGCAAAGTATTCTTTGAAAGGCTTCTTTGCGCTTGGCATCGTCCTCAATCCACAGCGGTTCTTCGTTGGGCATCGAACGAATAAGCCGGTAGATCTCTTCCGCAGAAAGAATTTTCTGCATTTTTGCTGTAAGGGTCGGATTGTCTACCGGTACGAAAACGGTGGAGGTCCCCCCATACACAGGTTCCAGAACATAGTAAAGGGCTTCCCGGTCAGCGAATTTGCGGGAAACTTTTCCGGTAACCCGACATACACCGTGAGAGCCATATAAAACCATGCTATTTTCCAGATCCATTTGAATCGTCCTCCTGAAGATAGATTGCTGTTTATTCGCGAAAAAACAACGCACATCTGCACGAGCGGACTTGCGTACCGTAAAGCAGTCTGTACGTTGATTTATTTAAGTATACCACATTTTTGAAATTTTTTCAAACATAATATATAAATTTTGAATTATATTCCCCAAATAACGACCATTGGAGGGTTGCCAGTTTGCAAATCTTGCGGTTACTAGGAGATTCTTGCTGCAAATCCCAAAAGCCCTTGCAGGATTTTGGGGGATTTGTTACACTAAAAACAGTGAACAGTTTTAGTTACTGATTTTTGGGAAAGAAGGTATTCCTATGCCGAAAATGCAGCCGGAAATCGTTTCCAGTCCGGTAATTCATCGTTATCAGAATGGCGCCCCCGTCCTTTCTGCGAAAGACATCCCTTATGCCGCAGATTGTATTTTTAATGCGGGAGTGGCAAAATTTCAGGGAAAATATGTAATGGTGTTCCGCAATGATTACGATCATATTCCCCATGGCGGCTTTCGGGGATGCGTTGTGGGCGTGGCTTTCAGTGATGATGGAAAGCAATGGCAGGTTCGCGATACGCCGTTCTTGACTCGGGAGTCTTTGGGGGATCCTGATGTTACCAGAGTCTATGATCCCCGGCTTACTGTAATTGATGGCCGCTGCTACCTTTGTTTTGCAGTGGATACCCATCATGGCTTGCGCGGCGGAATTGCCGTTACGGATGATTTTGAAAAAATTCAGGTGTTGTCTCTTTCGGAACCGGATAACCGGAATATGGTGCTTTTCCCGGAGAAAATCGGCGGAACCTATGTCCGCTTAGACCGTCCAATGCCGGTCTATTCCAGAGGAAAAGATCGCTTTGACCTGTGGCTTTCCCGTTCCCCGGATTTGCGGTATTGGGGCGATCATCAGTTGGTCCTGGGGGTAGAGGATGTTCCGTTTGCAAATGATAAAATCGGTCCCGGTGCTCCGCCGATCAAGACAAAATCTGGCTGGCTGACCCTTTTCCACGCAGTTCACAGAGACGACGCCGGCCGTGGAAAAAACGGTTGGGAGGATAAGTGGACAAAATGTTATCATGCGGGCATTATGCTGCTGGATTTGGAGGATCCGTCTAAAATAATCGGGATGTCGAAAGTTCCGTTGTTGGCGCCGGAAACAAAATGGGAGGCAGATGATGGTTTTCGTACCAATGTCATTTTCCCCGGCGGAATGCTGTTGGAGGATGACGGAGAAGTTAAAATCTATTATGGCGCATCCGATACAGTGGAGTGTTTGGCCACAGCTGACGTTGAGGATTTGATAAGCCTTTGTAAACAGCAGCGTTGAACACTTTGAGTTATGAACATTTAGATACGATATGTGATAAGATGCGGGGTGGTAAGCTCCGCATCTGCTTTTAGGGGAGTCCGTATGAACGAATTAACAAGTCAAGTAATGCGCCGGCTGGCTCCTGAGATGGACCCGCTTCGTTTGGGGACAGGGTGGATGCCGGAGGATTTGGAAAAGCCCCAGATACTGATTGACAGCACTGCCGGTGACAGCCACCCGGGAAGCGCCCATCTGGCAGCACTGACAGAGGAAGTTCGAAGAGGCGTAAAAGCCGCAGGCGGATTTGGAGCCCGGTATGCCTGCACGGATATTTGCGACGGGGAAAGTCAGGGAACAGATGGAATCAACTATAGCCTTGCCAGCCGGGAGATCATCGCGGATATGATGGAAATTCACGCCTGCGCAACTCCGTTTGATGGGGCCGTTTATCTGGCAAGCTGTGATAAAGGGCTTCCGGGGGTACTGATGGCGATGGCGAGAATCAATACGCCGGGACTTGTACTCCCGGGAGGGGTTATGGCAGCTGGACCGGAACTGTTGACCCTTGAACAGCTTGGAAAATACAGCGCCTGCTTTGAACGCGGGGAAATTGGCAAGGATCGGCTGAATTGGGCAAAGCAAAATGCGTGTCCGGGCTGCGGGGCATGCAGCTTTATCGGGACTGCCTCTTCCATGCAGATTATGGCGGAAAGTTTAGGATTGGCGCTGCCGGGGAC
>CALXBD010000084.1 GCA_944386445.1 uncultured Clostridia bacterium | reverse complement strand
CATATCGGCATCATCATCTTCCTCAGCCATTTCGATCATGGTCTGAGCGTCCTCAAACAGCGTAACCAACTGCTCATATGCATGGACTGTAGCCTTTAAGGTTCCTGCCCGTTTGAGAACCTTTTGGGAATTTTCCATATCATTCCAAAAATCAGGCTGAGCCGCCTGGGCATCCAACTGAACAATCTCATCCCGCATCTCCTGGATTCCCAAAGCCGAGGCCAAGTCCTTCAGGTCGGGTTCGATAGCGCGCAGAGTCTGCTTTTGATCTTCAATTTGAAGCATTCATTTCCCTCCGTAAACTGGAATTGCTGATTTAAACATTCTTCTTCTATTATAGTGTAGATTTAGAATTCTGTAAAGATTTGTTTGATAAAAATTGATAGTTATGCTATAATATGGTATGTGTACATTTTGCTGGTTTTTCGTCAAAACACACAGCAGGCGCGGCTAATGATTGCGCCGCTCCACAATGGAGGTCATTATGTTCAAGTATCAAGGCGTATCCTGCCCCTATTGCGGGAAGGAGTTTAAGGAAACAGATCAGATTTTGATTTGTCCAGATTGCGGCGCACCTTACCATAAGCAATGTATCGAAAAGCTGGGGCAGTGTATGTTCCAGGATCTGCATAAAACAGGGGAAAGCTGGCAGCCGCCGAAAACCGCTGCTCAGGAAGCGCAGGAGCGCTGTGATGGAATGGCATCCTGCCGCTGCAGCCGCTGCGGGACCTTGAACAGTCCCGACAGTCTTTTTTGTGAGGTCTGCGGGACTCCCCTCAATCGGGAGGACCGTGCTGAAAATTCCGAGCAATCGACCGGTGGTTTCCGTCAGTTTGGAGAAGGGCAAGGCTCCCCATTTCCAGGGGTACATCAAATTCCTTACAATCCGTATACGACGCCGTTTGGCGGCTTGGGGGCAGATGAGGAAATTGAAGAGATTCCTGTAAAGGATCTGGCACTTTTTGTGGGACAGAATCCTCATTATTTTCTCCCGAAATTCAAGGAAATGTCTACCCGGAATAAATTTTCCAGTTGGAACTGGGCGGCCTTCCTGCTGGATGGCATCTATCTGTTTTACCGGAAAATGTGGGGATGGGCTGCGTTGGTAACGGTTATCTCCCTGCTGCTTTCCGCACCGAGTCTTATTATATTCTATAATGCGCTGAGATACAATATGGGACTCGATATGCTTATCACGCAAAATACTCTTGTGGTGCTGGATAACATGAGCAATGTTTGCTATATTCTTTCTCTGGCACTTAGGCTTGGAGTTGCCGCCTTTGCCAACCGCCTTTACAAAGATACGGTTTTCCGAAGAGTTAAAAAGCTGCGGGCGGAAAATCAGGATTCCCCAGATTACTCCACGATATTAACCGCGAAGGGCGGCGTTTCCAAGGTGGCCGTTATCATTTATGTAGTCGTAATGCTTGTGCTGTCCTTCACGATGTCCTTTACGATGATCAGCGCTATATCGCAGCTATACTAATCCGGCAGAATCGCCGGTTACACAGGAGGAACATCCATGAAAATCAAAAAAGCGGTTATTCCTGCTGCGGGACTGGGGACTCGTGTCCTTCCCGCATCAAAGGCCATGCCCAAAGAAATGCTTTCCATTGTGGACAAGCCCGCGATCCAATATATTGTTGAGGAAGCCGCAAAAAGTGGGATTGAAGATATTCTGATTATTACCAGCCGAGGCAAGACTACGGTGGAAGATCATTTTGACCGTTCTCCGGAACTGGAAAAAAGGCTCTTGGATGCGGGGAAAATCGATGTTTATAATCAGATTGTAGATATTACGAAATTGGCAAACATCACTTATACCCGTCAGCATGAAGTGAAAGGCTTGGGGCATGCGATCCTTTGCGCAAAGGCGTTTGTGGGAGATGAACCTTTTGCGGTTCTCTACGGCGACGACGTTATTCTGGGTGAAAATCCTGTCTGTAAACAGCTGTGTGACGCATACGAGAAATATGGGTTGGGCGTCGTAGGAATCAAAGAGGTTACTCTGGAACAGATTCAAAAGTATTCTTCCATGAAACTGGAAGCATTGGGAGAAAAGCAATATAAAATTACGGATATGATTGAAAAGCCCAGGCCTGAACAAGTTTTTTCACTATTTTCAATTCTGGGACGCTGTGTATTGCCTCCGCGGATCTTCTCAATTCTGGAAAGTATCCCCTATGGCTATGGCGGAGAACTTCAGCTGACGGACGCGATGAAGGTGCTGGCTCAGGAGGAAGGAATGATCGGGGTAGATTTTGACGGCCGTCGTTACGACATGGGCAGCAAGCTTGGAATTTTGGAAGCGATTGTGGAAGTAGGGCTTTCCCATCCTGAGACGGGAGAGGGTTTTCGTAAATACCTGAAAACAATTGTTGACCAGCTGTAAGGAGGAAAACTTATGATTCGGCATATTGTGCTTTGGAAATTGAAGGATCAAACAGAAGATGGGACAAAGGCTGAAAACGCCGCTGCCATTAAGGCAGGGCTGGAAGGATTGGTAGGAAAAATTGACGGATTGCTTCGTGCAGAAGTTACCGTAGGCATTCCAGCAAGCGGATATGATCTCTGCCTTTTCAGCGAGCTTCGGGATACTGAAGCATTGGCGTTCTATCGGGATCATCCGCTCCATAAGGAAGTCCAGGCACTGGTTCACCGCTCTATGACGGAACGGGTAGCTTTTGATGGGGAGATCGTATGCTGACTGAAGCGCTGCAGATAGGTGATTTGGAAAGATTTCGGGAACTGCTGAATCTCTCGCGAGGAGAAAAAGGGCTGCAGCCTATCAGTGAGGAACAGTATCGTGCCCTTTGCCATGCCATAAAAGGCCGAGAAATCGAAATATTTGTACTGAAGGAAGAAAGCGACGGGGTGTTAAAGGGATTCGGTGCGGCAGCACTGGAATTTCAGTTAGAGCAATGTGCTTACGTTCCCGTGAATCGTGGCAGATATTTCTGCAAAGAATGTCAAACGAAGGAACTGCAGTGCCAATTGGAAGAATATGTGGCCGACGCAATGAAAGTGCGAGGAGTTTCTTTTCCTGCAAAAGCCTGACTGGAGGACAACGATGTTTAACAAACGGGAAACACAAAAAGAATTTCTGCTGGAAGCAAAGGATATTCGCCCCCTGGTAGAGTCACGGATGGGCTGTATTGCCACTGACCGCATTACTGTAGATGGAAAACGGGTTGGATTTTGCTATCGGGAAAAAACGGATGGAACGCACCCGGATTCCGGCTGGCGTTTTTTTGCCGGTGACGAAAGCGACGAATATCTGGATGATCCGGATAACAGTTCTGTTTTCTGTCTGAACACAATTGCAAACTATGACAGGGATATTCTTCCGTTGCTGGACAGTCCCGCAGGCACCGCCTTTTTCCGGGATCCGGAAACAGGAGATTTTGTTCTGGATGCTCAATGGATGGAAAAACAATTTGAGTAAAATTTTTCTCAGCATATAAGCCCCGCAAGGTAATGCTTCCTTGCGGGGCTTATTCCTATTTAACAGCTCTATATCAATACCGGTTGTCAAAAATACGGGTAGATTTTTTCTCGCTGCGGGGAAGCTCTCCAATATCCACAGGCTTCGTGATGACTGTCAAGCCGACCCGGGCTTTGAAATGTTCCTGCATAGCCTTGCCGACCTGCTCTTTGTCAACACCGGGATCGGTTTCGAAGAACAGTGTCATGATATCCTTGCCGTAAAGGTGGTCGATCATGACCTGATATTCCGAACTGGCACCGGGCACTTCCTTCAGGACGTCATCGATCTGGCCGGGATAAATGTTGACGCCTTTTACCTTAACCATGTCATCTGTCCGCCCGATCAGGGTGTCGATTCTGGGATAAGGCAGCCCGCAGGCACATTCACCGGGAACAAACCGGGTCAAATCATGCGTGCGGTAACGAATCAGAGGAGCGCCTTCTTTCCGAAGAGTGGTGATGACCAATTCACCGATTTCCCCATCCTTCACCGTTTTGCCGGTGTGGGGGTTGATAATTTCAAAATAAACATAGTCGTCCCAGTAATGCATTCCGCACTGATAGTCGCAGCTCATGGCGATGCCCGGTCCATAAATTTCCGTCAAGCCGTAGATGTCGTAAAGCTGCACGCCCAGCTCCGCAGCAATGCGTTTGCGCATTTTCTCGCCCCAGCGCTCTGACCCGATGACACCTTTTTTGAGATAAATCTTATCGCCTACGCCCCGTTTTGCGATTTCCTCTGCCAAAAGCAGCGCATAGGAGGAGGTAGCGCAAAGGACGGTGGATTTCAAATCCATCATTATCTGAATTTGCTTATCCGTATTTCCCGGACCCATGGGGATGACCATTGCCCCCAGCAGCTCCGCGCCTGTCTGGAAGCCGATTCCAGCAGTCCACAAGCCATAGCCGGGGGTCACCTGGATACGATCCAGATTGGTGATGCCGGCAGTCTCATAACAACGCTTGAACATTTGCGCCCAGTCTGCCACATCTTTTTGGGTATACGGAATAATGATCGGCGTACCGGTTGTACCAGAAGAGGAATGGATCCGAACGATTTTCTCGTCTGGAACCGCCTGCAGCCCCAATGGGTATGCTTCCCGCAGCTCTTCCTTATTGGTAAAAGGCAGCTTTTCAAAGTCCTCCTGGCTCTGGATGGACGAAAGATCCAGACCAGCAAGTTTCTTCTGATAAAAACCGCCTTCCAGCTGAGTCAGCTGTTCCAATTGTTCCTTAATCCGGGCAAACACAGATTCCTTCATTTTCATTTCAGATTCGCTCCCTGATACGCTTCAGCACCTTGGGCCAGTGCTTTGCGGTTCATATCCAAAAATTTTGCTGGAAGCCGACGCTCCAAGGCGGCTTCAACCTCTTTCACCGTCAGACCCAAGGCTCCACAAGCAGCAGCGGCACCCAATAACGCCACGTTGGCTACCTTTGACGAGCCGCAGGCTTCACAGATTGCCTCTGTATCCACTTCTACCAAATTGGGAACCTGTTCCCGCAGATAGGAGAGCATAGCGGAAACGTCATAGCTTTTTCCCGACAGGGTAGCGGTCACCGGCTGGACCCCTTTAACGCTGACTACTGCTGCTCCCCCTTTTTTCAGGTAAGGGAGGGTACGGACCGCTTCCGCAGGTTCAAAACCGATAAGAAGGTCCGCGCTGCCCAGGGGAAGCATAGGAGATGAAACATCCTCAGCTGTCTGGCCGATACGGACATGGCTGACAACGCTTCCGCCCCGCTGCGCCATTCCGATGGTTTCAGCAGTGCGGGCAAATTTTCCGGCTTCCATAGCGGTCTGGGCGATGAGCTTGGAAGCCAGCACCGTCCCTTGCCCACCGACACCGGCAAGAATACAATTCTTCATAGGAATCACTCCTCGTTACAGATGGGTTTCGTTTAGCGGAAAAGAAATTCTAAAAAGCAACAAGCCATCCTTTACTCCAGCCGGGACAGCGTCAAGCTTTTGAATCAGGTGGAGACTCGGAAGATTTTCCGGCAGGGTTTCCAGCACGACATTGGCTAATCGCAGCGTTTCGGACGCGTACTGCAACAAAGCCCTGCTGATTTCCAAAGCATAGCCTTTTCCCTGGAAATCCTTTCCTAGTATCCAGCCCAGTTCATAGCAGCGACGTCCTTCAAAGGGGTGAAAAATCACATGCCCTGCCAAATTACCGCTACAGCTTTCTTCCAGCGCATAAATTAAGGGCGGCTGTTCTAATCCACATTGCTGCAGGAATTGACGTACTTGTTCCTGTTGAAATGGCGGTTCAATATACTGCATGACATCCGGATCGCCAAGGTAGTCTAGCATCTGGGGCAGATCTTTCTCCTCGAAATTCCGGAGCAGCAAACGGCCTGTTTTTATCCTCATTCTTCTTTCTCAATGGCGGAAACCGGGCAAATCTGCGTACAAAGCCCGCAGCCGGTACACGCAGACGGCTCTACCCGCACTTTTTTTCCATCCAGTTCCAACGCCGGACAGCCTATCTCCCGGATACATTTCCGGCAGCCCACGCACTTATCGGTGTCTACCCTTACCGGCCGGTCCGGTTTGACCACCGCGATGCAGGGCGACTGGAATATCACGGCCGAAACGCCTTTTTCCGCCATTGCTTCCCGGACGGCGGCAATGGCCTGATCTAGCTGTAGGGGATTAACAGTCAGTACCTTTTTCACGCCAACGGCTTCCAGCACCTTGGGAATACTGATTTTTTCGGTAACTTCTCCCATCATGGTCTTTCCTGTTCCCGGATGGGGCTGATGACCGGTCATGGCGGTAGTGGAATTGTCCAAAACGATCAGTGTCATATCCGTTTCGTTGTAGACCGCGTTGACCACCCCGGTAATTCCCGATGCAAAAAAGGTGGAATCCCCCACGAAGGCAAAGGTTTTTGTATCCGGAGCGGCTCTACGGATTCCCTGAGCCATGGTGATCCCCGCCCCCATGCAAAGGCAGGTATCCACCATATCCAGCGGCATGGCGTTTCCAAGGGTGTAGCAGCCGATATCTCCGCAGAACACGGATTTCACACCTTTTGCAGCCTGTTTTACCGCATAGAAGGACGCTCTGTGAGGGCATCCCGCACACAATACCGGCGGACGTACCGGCAAAGCAGGCGGTTCCGCCGCAGCAGTTTCCTCAAACGAAATTTCCAAAAATTCCGCTACTGCCTTTTTGACAGATTCTACCGTGTTTTCTCCGGCTCCTGTGATGTGCCCGGTTTGTCTGCCAAAAATCTCCACCGGCAGGTGTTTCCGTCCAGCTAAGTGAACCAGTGCCCGTTCAATGACTGGAGAAAGCTCCTCAACGACCAGCACCTCATCCAGCCCGTCCAGAAATTCCAGAGCAAGCCGCTCCGGAAAGGGATTGGAGGTCCCGATTTTCAAAAGCCGGCAGTCCGCTCCCAACAAGCTGATAGCCTCCTTCAGATAGGCCCAGCTGACCCCTCCGGCGGCGATCCCCTTTTTCCCGCTGCCGGGTGTAAGAACATTTCCCCAATAACCTGAAAAATCCTCTGCCAGCACCGGCTGACGGGCGTTGATTTTCAAATGGCTTTGAAACGATAATTTTGGAAAGATGACCCATTTCGGATCCTTTTCAAAATTTCCTGCCGCAGGCTTTTTCCGCTGGCCATCCAAGTCGATGGAAGCGCAGCCATGGCAGACCCGGGTTGTGGGGCGGAACAAAACCGGCGTCCCGTATTTTTCCGAATACTCGAAGGCATCTTGGATCATCCGGTAGGCTTCCTCCGGCGAAGACGGGTCAAATACCGGAAGGTTTGCAAACTCCGCGAACTGGCGGGTATCCTGCTCCGTCTGGGAGGAAATAGGGCCGGGGTCATCAGCAGCCAGTACCACCATACCGCCCTTCACGCCGATATAAGCAAGGCTCATCAGCGGATCGGAGGCTACGTTTAAGCCAACCTGCTTCATAGTAACCAGGCTTCGCACTCCGCTTAGCGCAGCGCCTGCCGCCACCTCCAAGGCTGCTTTTTCGTTGGTAGACCATTCTACATAAATATCTCCCGGATTCCGGGCGGCAACCGTCTCCAGCGTTTCCGTAGACGGTGTCCCGGGATACCCGGCCACCACCCCGACCCCGGCTCGGATGGCTCCGGCCGCAATCGCCTGGTTGCCCATCAACAGTTCCTTTGCCATATTTTTCGTTCCTTTCTTAAAACGGTATACAAAAAACGCCTGTCCTGTGCGTCATGCAAGGACAGGCGTAAACCTGCGGTACCACCTTGATTGGTCAAAGACCCTCTCTGCCGCGGCAAGTCACCGCGCCGCCTCATAACGGAAGCATCCGTCGCAAGATACTAAAAATTCCCCTGCGCCCTCGGGAGCCCATTTATCCGTGCCGCGCCTACCGGGCTTACACCGTCCCCGGTTCGCTGAAAAGCCGAATCACAGTTTTACTTCTCCCTCAACGGTTTACTGCTTTAGTATAACACATTTCTTTTAAAAATGCAACCACCAATTCTGCGGCATCCAAAGAAGCCGCTATTCCCCGTTCAGCAGCCATTCCACCGACACATTCAACACCTTTGAAAACAGCGGCAACTCATAGTCCGGGACAAATCGAGTGCCAATCTCGATCCGACTGATGCTGTCGCGTTCAATCTGAATTCCTTCAATCTGCATCCGGGCGGCCAGATCTGACTGAGACATTCGCCTTTTAAGCCTTGCCTCCCGGATCCGGTCCCCACAGATATTTTTTCTGCCGTTAAAATCATAAATTTTCATTGCTGCCCCCTTGTTATGCGAAAGATCAGCTTTTTTCTTGACTTTAACACATTTTCAATTTATAATTGTGCTAAAGATCAGCAAAAATTCGTTATTAAATAAATTTAGTCCAATGGTATTAAGTCAAGAGGGGGTGACGCAAAAAAATTGAACAAAAAGGAGCAAGAAGTGGAATGCAGGTAGCAAAAAGTCAACACCAACCTAAGCCCTGTCCCCTGAGTTTTTGAAAC
>CALXBD010000083.1 GCA_944386445.1 uncultured Clostridia bacterium | reverse complement strand
AATAATCCGCAGCGGTTTGCCTACCTTTCTTCTTTGAACTTCAGAGAACGTCAGGGAATCCAGAAAAGCATTTACGATGGCATCCGGGGAATGGATATCTTGGGCCGTATCATGGCGGATAAATCCGTTACTGAAATCATGATCAACGGGTACGATCACATCTTCGTCGAACGAAATGGTCAGCTTAGCCGCCTGCCTGACCGATTTGAAAGCAAGGAACGTTTAAGCGATTTGATTATTCGGTTTGTCCAGGCAGCCGGCCGTTCCGTCAGTGAAAGTAATCCGATCGTAGATACCAGGCTGGAAGATGGCTCCCGTGTCAATGTGGTAATGCCGCCGGTGGCACTGAACGGGCCAATCGTTACAATCCGTCGCTTCCCGGAAAAGCCTTTTACAGTGGAGCGGCTAATCGAATGCGGTTCGCTGACTCCCGAAGCAGCAGATTTTGTAGAAAAGCTAGTTCGGGCTAAATACAATATTTTCGTCAGCGGCGGTACCGGCTCCGGTAAGACAACTTTCTTAAACGCATTGTCTAATTACATACCGAAATACGAACGCATCATCACCATTGAGGACTCAGCTGAGCTTCAGATCAAGGGAATTGACAACCTGGTTCGGCTGGAAACCCGAAATTCTACTGACGAGTCCGCTAAACCGATTACCATTAGGGATTTGATCAAGTCTTCTCTGCGGATGAGGCCGGAACGAATTGTTGTCGGTGAGGTTCGTGGCCCCGAAGCGTTGGATATGCTCCAGGCGATGAATACAGGCCATGACGGCAGCCTTTCCACAGGCCATGCCAACTCCAGTAAGGATATGCTTTCACGTTTGGAAACAATGGTTCTCAGCGGGTCTGCGGGTCTTCCGCTGGACGCGGTGCGGCAACAGATTACTTCTGCAGTTGATATCATTATTCATTTGGCCAGGTTACGGGACTTCTCTCGTAAAACCATCGAAATCTCAGAGTTCTTGGGATACGACGAAGAAAAGCCGATCTTGAACCCGATTTTCCAGTTTTCAGAGGATCCCGGCTCCACCAATGACAAGGTGATTGGAAGTCTCAAGCGCACGAAAAATGCCATGGTTCAGACAGAAAAATTCATTTCCAGAGGTATTTACGATTTTCTTGACGGCGAGGAGGTTCGGGCATGAAAAAAAAGTCTCCTGAAAACGGAGCAACCAATTACTTGGTATGTCCTCTCGGCCTGCCAGATCATATTTTAAATGGAGTTCTAGCTTTTGCAGGTGGATTTGCTATAGGATTTATTTTCTATCGAAGTATTTTGTGGTCCGTGATTATCGGCCTTGCGGCTGTTCCGGCAATTATCGGACTAATGGCCGGTCGGGCCACCAAAAGGCGGCTGCTGAATTTGCGAGGGCAGTTCCGGGATATGCTGGAATCTATGAATGTTGCTATGCGGGCAGGCTCCACTGAAGTGCGTGCCCTGGAAAGCAGCCGGGATGATTTGAAATTGCTTTACTCAGAGAATTCCGACATTGTTCGGGAAGTCGATTACATACTGGCTGCCTATAATAACGGCGGTATCCCCTTGCGGAAGCTCTTCCGCGATTTTGCCGACCGCAGCGGGCTGGAGGACATCGAAAGCTTCGCTTCCATTTATGAGGTCATCGAAGGAAAAAGCAACCGCTCCAGCGAGATCCTGCGCCAAACGCAGCAGGTTATCTCAGATAAGATGGAAATCGAGGCAGAAATCGAAACGATGATCACCTCCACCAAATCGGAACAGACCATGATGATGATTATGCCGGTTCTGATTGTGGGATGTATGTCCCTGATGGGCGAAGGCTTTATGGATGTACTTTACACTACCTCCTCGGGAAGGATTGTCTCAACAATCGTCCTGATTATCTTTGCCGCTGCCTTCTTCCTCTCCCAGAAGCTGACAGATATTAAGATTTAGGAGGAATCTGGATGCCATTTATCTTTCTGATCCTGGCCACCGCGCTGCTGGCGCTTTGGATTTTATGTCTGGTGGCCGCCTCCAAAGAACGCGTGATTCAGGTTCTCCGTGCTCTGATCCGCAAAAAGGACCGGGAGGTCGAGGCTGGAAAAAGTCGTCTTCTCCTGATCCGGAACACCTTGGAAAATGGGCTTCCCGGTGAAAAGGCAAAGCTCCGCTTTTTGGGCTCAGAAAAAAGCGCTGTAAAAACGCTGCGTCGGATCGACAAAGAACGCAAAGCCATGAAGGCCGGCAAAATTCCTCTGGGCGGCCTGATCGCTACAGCCGGATTCCGGCTGATGGAATTACTGCGGATAGACGCGAACCAGAATCTTTACAAGAATTTGTACCACCAGAGGGTGGAATTATATGGCCGCGATAAGGCTGTGGATGACACCGAATATCTGCTGGCCAACTGTATTTCCCTTTTGGTGCTGGGAACCGGCATCAGTTTTCTGGTAGGAGGACTGCTCCTTTTGGCGGATGATATGATCAAAGGACTGGCAGTGGCCATCGGAGGCGCAGTCGTGTTCTTTATCGTGGGATATCTGCCGGTGGACGATATCCGGGATCGCCTGAAAAAACGTCAGGACGAAATGAACCGGGAATTTCCAAAGGTGGTTTCAAAACTGGCGCTGCTGGTCTCAGCAGGAATGGAAGTCCTGCCTGCCTGGGAACAGGTGTCCCAAAGCGGTTCTTCTCCGCTCTACATCCAGATGCGGAAGGTCAACGAGGAAGTGCGTAACGGCATTAGTCCTGTTTCCGCTTTTGAAAGCTTTATTCAAAGCTGCAACACCAAAGAAACCTCTAAACTGGCTTCCTCCATTATGCAGAATCTGACCAAGGGCAATGATGAAATCAGCGCCTTTCTCAGAACCCTCTCCAAAGAAAGCTGGGACGCAAGAAAGCACAGCGCCCGCCGCGCCGGAGAGCTTGCCGGTTCGAGACTGCTGTTTCCAATGCTTTTGATGTTCGCAGGTATTCTCATTCTGGTTATGGTCCCTGTTGCCATGAGTTTCGGCTCTATGGGGATTTGACATAATTTTACTAAAACTTTAAAGGAGTGTTCATCATGAAAAAATTCATGACCAAACTTGCTGTGAAAGGACAGTGCTTCCTGGCTTCTCTCAAAGACGGCTCCCTGATGAAGGATGAGCGCGGTGTTTCTCCCCTGGTTATCACTGTTCTGATTATTCTGGTCGGTGTGCTGCTGGTTGCTATCTTCTGGAAGTATATCAAGGAGTGGTTTGAAGATATCTGGACCCGTATCACGGACCAGACCGATACCATTAAGTAATCCGTGAAAAAGTTTTTGACCTGGCTGGCCGTTCGGATACAAACCCTTAGGGCCAGCCAGGAAGGTCTTTCTAACGCGGCTGCTGTCTTTTTGTTTCTTCTGGTGGTTGTCATACTGACCGCAATTTTTGCGCGCCCCATTCGGGAATATGTCACCAATCAGTGGAAGTAACAGCATCCATCCAGTCTGCATTCAGCCCGGACTGCAATTCAGTCCGGGCCGGATGCCACATTAAAGTTTCTTGATACCTGATACCACATGAAGTCAAAGAGGTGAAAACGATATGAAAGAATCCCTGCGCAGAGATCAAAGCGGCATGGTGGTCGTGGAGGCTGCTGTGATTTTTCCGGTAATGATGGTCTTGATTTTGGTTCTTTACTTCACCTCGATCCATGTGTACCAAAAAGCGAATCTCCAATCCATGCTGGAGATGGCTGTGGCGCATAATTCCTATGAATATACGGATACCGGCGTATCCTATGATAATACCTATGTGGGAAGCTATTCTCCCGAACTCGCAAACCCTTACCGGCATCTTTTCTTCTCTGCAGATGCTGACGGTACCGAAACACTGGCTCGACGGTATGCCAAAGCCTTTTCGTTTTATGGCGTCAGCAATTTGCAGATCAATATTACCTCCAAAAACTATATCGTTTATCGCGAAGTGACCGCAACGGCTTCGCAGACGATCACCCCTGTGATCAACCCTTCTTTTCTGGGGCTTCCGCCACAATGGACGCTGAAAGCAAAGGCAGTCTGTGTCGTCAACGACCCGGATGAATTTATCCGCACCAGTGATATCGCCTTTGATATTGCGTATGCCGTGGACCAAAAGTATGGGATTTCGGAAGCAATCGGAAAAGTCTTCGGAAAAGTCGGCGATGTCATAGGGAAATTCTTTAAATAGCAAATTCCGTCGCCCTGCGGCGTTTAAAAAATTGAAAGGAGGAGCAGAATGTTTCGGCTAAAAAAAGACCATCAAGGGTATGTAACTGTAATCGTCACCCTCATCCTGCTTCCTACCATCGCTTTTACCGGCATCATGAGCGATTTGGCGCGATTTAAAACTGCCCAGCAGACTGCCAGTGATGCCAATCAGCTGTATGCTTCCTCTGTACTCAGTCAGTATGATTCTACCTTGAAAGAAATGTATGGGCTGTTCGCTGTGACTCAGGATGACGATGCAATCAGCGGCTTTGAAAATTATGCCCTGTCCGTTTTTGATCCCGCAAAGGGGATTTATTCCGGTGTTGCCAATGAAGATGTATTTAATCTGGTTGATCGGGTTTCGGAACTGTTCCAGAATAATCCCGGCAATCTGATGAATCCGTATGGGAATATTCAGGCCAGCGCCTCTATGGAAAAAATTCCTTCTTCCAGTCTGGGAACCTCCGCGGTTCTGCAGAATCAGGTGGGAGATTATATGAAATACCGGGTAGCGGCTCAGCTTTTGGACTTTGACCTGTTTAGTGCTGTAGAAGCCCTCGAAAATCTGGGAGAAGACAGTAAGGTTCTCAAAAAGAAAACAGAAGTGGA
The DNA here is from genome assembly GCA_944386445.1 of uncultured Clostridia bacterium. GTDB lineage: Bacteria > Bacillota > Clostridia > Oscillospirales > Ruminococcaceae > Merdivicinus. Next base: position 21,860 of record CALXBD010000083.1, on the reverse strand, counting down.
TGATCTCCTGGAAGACCTTAACAAGCTTTACAAGGAACTCCATGAACAGCTGAATAAAAACGATTCCTTCGAGGAAAGCCAATTGAATCAGTTTAACTCCAATATGGAGATCTATGCGGATAATATCATTTATTACTACGAACAGATTGCTGACCGTAAAAGCAAAATCAGCGCTCTGGACAGCAAAAAGGATAAAAAGCAAATTAAAGCTTACGAAGATGAAATCAAAGAATTTGTAGATAAAATTGAGGCAGATGCCAAGTCCGCAGACAGCGATATCTCAACGATGAGCAAAATGTACGATGAATATAAGAAAAATGCTGAGGACATCCAGTCCACCTGTGAGAAGATCGATAAAAAGAAGGAAGATGTTCAGGATAAGGTTAATGACCTGAAAAGTCAACTGGAAAACTGCTCGGAGGAAGTTCGATCTGCCATGGAGGACCAGATCAAGGAGTACGAAGCCCTCTTTGCCTACGATTTTACCGGTTTTGGAGAACAGCTTGCCGAAAATGCTGAAAAAGTCGAAAATATGAAGGATGACATTGACGATATCCAATTCAATAATGGAACAGAATTCTCCGATTACAAATGGGCCTCCGAAGACGACGATCCGCCGGATCATTTGAACGGGGCGCCTGTTCCTTCCCTTGACTGGATCTATGCAAAAAATGTGAACCCTGCGCTTTTAAAGACATTGAACTCCTTTTTTTCTTCCGGAGACGACAGCAAAAAATCTCAGGCGGAAGACAGCCGTAAAGAAATGAATGAACGAACGGATAACCTTTTAAAAAATGTATTCGGCACACCGGAACTGGCAGTGGACAGCATTCCGGATAATATCTGGGATGCACGAACCTATGGTGGCTCCGCTTCCAATGTTGCAGAAGGAAGCACGCCTTCCGTGGACAACGGGGATGAGGACGCACTGGCTTCCGATGTGACCGGGGATATCTCCGACCAGTTCGATGGCGCCTCCGCAGGGAATGAAACAGATCTCCTGCACAAGCTGTTGATGGTTTCTTACGATATGGGGATGTTTTCCTGCTATTCCACCAATGTCCAGCATGAAAAGGACCCGGATAACAATCCTGTTGACGTCAGTCTCACCGGTGTCGAAAAGTCGACGGAAGCAAACTACCTGTATCGCAGTGAACTGGAATACATCTATGCGGGAAAACAGAGTGCAACCGGCAACGTATCCTCTGTCAGGACAACGATTTTCGGAATTCGATATGTTCTCAATTTCATTTATACATACACAGACAGTGAAATCAATAACGCTCTGAATGCGGTAGCTGCCCTGCTCAGCGCTGGAAATCCTATCGTCCAGCTGGTGGTACGGGAAGCGCTTCGGGCGGCGCTGACTGCCGCAGAAACTGCAAATGATATGAATGAGCTGCTCAACGGCAAGCCGGTCGCTCTGTATAAACGGAAATCAGACTGGGTTATGAAGCCGAGCCAATTTTTCGGGTCGCTGGTTTCCAGCGCCGCCGGCGGAGAAGGTGGCGGCGAGGCAGGAAAAACCAAGAATTTCACACTGTCTTATGAAGGATATATTACGCTGCTGCTGGTTTTGTTCCGGGATGGTGAAACGCTTACAGCCCGTACCGGCAACCTGATCGAAATGAATGTAAACCACTATCGTCAAGGAGGGCTCACCTCCTTAGAGAATCGGCTGGCAGATTCCTACACTGCGATCCGCACATCTGTAACGACCTCCCTGCCGATGCTGTTTATGCCCTATGTTCAAAACATTTTTGGCCAGAGGGATGACCCTTTCTCCGGAAGTTACACCTATTCGCAGACAAGGGGGTACTGAAATGCCAAAACAGCAATCTGACCAAAAAGGTTCTATCGTAGTCGAAGCCTCCATCGCTTTGGTGATCTTTATCGGCATCATGGCCTTTATGATTAATTTGACCAATGTTTATATTGTGCATGATCGGGTCCAGTACGCCTTAACTCAGACGGTAAAGGAGCTTTCTACCTACAGTTATCTGTACAGTGCGTCCGGTCTGCAGGAAAAGCACGACAGCTTTATCGAGAAAGCGGAAACTGAAGCGAAAAGTGTCAATGACTCTGCCAAGGATCTGAATACATTATGGGACTCTGTAGATGCATTAACCAGTGCATTCGGGGATGCAAAAAGCGATCTGACAGGCGGGGGCCTGGATTTTGATGAGCTTCAGGGGGATTTGGACAATTTGATAAACGCGGGGGATGAGACGGTAGATGACGCGATCCAAGCCGGAAGCTCCATCGTCTCTCTCGCGAAAGATCCCAAGCAAACGGCCATTGCGTTTCTTTATTTGGGCGCGCAGGGAGCATTGGAATACGGAAAAAGCAAATTAATCCTGGCGCCTCTTGCTTCTGCATTGGCACCGAAATATCTTTCTGACAGCAATGGACGTGACGCAAATGAGTTTCTGAAGGCATATGGCGTCAAAGGCGGCTGGAGCAGTATGGATTTCGGTGAATCCCGTCTTTTCTATGATGGAAAAACCATTGATTTGATCGTGGAATATGACATTTCCGTTCAATTCCCGCTTTTGCCGCTGCCTCTTGACAGTTTTCATATTGTTCAGCGGGCCGCTGCGGCTGCCTGGCTGGATGGCGATGGCAGTGATGCGCCCTGATTCTTGAAAGCGAGGAGAAAGCTTGATTACAACAATCATCGCAGCCTGTGCTGGGCTGATTGCCGCAATATTGGCGGTATGGATCCTTCCGCGATTTCTTGAGGTACCGGAGGATCCGTCAAAACCCGATATCCTGATCCGACTCTCTTTCCTGCTGCCGGTTCCCTATGCTGTGATCGGATTTGTTCAGCGGAACACCCTGGGATTTTCAGAGTTGGCATTTGCCGGGACCGTACTTTGGTTTCTCTATGTCTTCGCAGTTACCGATATCAGAAAGAAAATTATCCCCAATCGGCTGCTGTTGTGGATGCTGGGGCTTTATCTTCCATTGGCAGCTGCTGTATTTCTGGAAACAGGCTTGGAAAGTGGCCTTAAACGACTGATTTTATCCGGAATGGGCTGTGTTCTCATGGGCGGAGTTTTTCTGATTGCGTATTTTCTGAGCCGCCGGCAGCTTGGCGGCGGAGACGTAAAATTGGTAGCACTGATGGGACTTTACCTGACTGCTTCCCGGATTATGGGGGCGGTATTCTATGGGCTTTTGTTCTGTGCAGTCTACTCCATTATCCAAATGGTCCGAAAAAAACTGGGCCGGAAGGACGGCGTTCCATTAGCACCCTTCCTCCTTGCAGGAACTTTCTTATGTTACCTGCTCCGCCTGTAATGCAGGCAGGATTTTGAAAGGCGGGATTGATTTGTACCAAAGCAAAAAACTTTTACTTGTAATCCTGTTGGCAGCAGCAGCAGTGATCATCTGGTTGGCTGCCGTAACGACCGGTTCCCGAAATGCTGACCGTCAGAATGAGCTGATGGACCAAGCGCAGGCCTATCTGGACGATTTGGTGTATGTCCGGGCGGTGCCGCTGCTGGAGGAAGCTTCCGCCATCGACGCAGAGCGTACCGGAGAAGCTAAGCGACTACTGGCTGACTGCTATGAAGTCCTGGGAGAAGGAAAATCGTATCTGGCAATGCTGCTGGCAATGTTGGAAGAAGATACCGCAGATGCGGCCCTTTATCAGGAAACAGCGGATTACTACTTCCTGAACGGCAAATATCAGGATGGTTTAGATACTTTAAAGGCCGGGATCAGCCGTTTGGACAGTCAGGAACTGACGGATTATTATGAATCCGTTCGATATGCGTTTACGAAAAGTTATGCCAAATATGAGGATATCCGCTCTTTGTCAGGAGGATATGCCGCAGTTCAACTGGAAGGTAAATGGGGATATCTGGATGCGGCAGGAGATCTGGTCATTCCATGTGTCTACGATCAGGCGATGGATTTTGAAGATGGCAGTGCTGCCGTAATAGAAAATGGCCAAGTGATTGTGATTGACACCGACGGATTCCGCACTGCATTATGCAAAGAAAACGCAGATGGGATTGCTCCTTTTGGTTCCGGCATTACTTCACTGCGCATCAACGGAAAATGGCATTTGGCTAACGCCGAAATGACAATAGGTGCTACGGAATATGATTTTATCGGTACGCTGTCAGACGGCGGCAGAGCGGTCTGTCGGAATGGGAAATGGGTTATACAGAATATTTCCAGCGAGGATCAGACCGGAGAATTTGATGGATTCGCTTTAGATGAACGGGGCTGTGCCTATCGGAATGGCCGCGCATTTGCAAAGATCGGCGAGCTTTATTACCTGATCGACGCTTCCGGGAACAAGATCAGTGAGACTGGCTATGAAAATGCTTATCCCTTCTTGGAAAGCGACGGACTGGCAGCAGTCTGCAAAGACGGGAAATGGGGATTTATCGATAAAACCGGGCAGGAGATCCTGCCTTTTGAATGGGATAACGCCTGCTCTTTCTCTGAAGAGGTGGCTGCTGTGGAAAAAGATGGTTTATGGGGGTATATAAGCCTCCGTGGAGAGGAAGCAATTCCTCTGCAATACATCGGCGCCAAACCATTTTCAGAAGGCGCAGCTGCTGTTCAAACTGAAGGCGGATGGAGTCTCATCCGTTTCCGTGCCAATTCCTGACGAAAGGACGATAGATATGACATTCTCAAACGGAATCCGGCTGGAGCTGGGAAATTACTTAGGCCGCGGTTATGTGGAATGCACACTGCCTGCCGGGTTGCCTGTAGATACGGCCGCCTTTGAAACAATCCGCAATGACCGTCCACCTTTTCTTTGCCCCTTTACGGTCAGCGGACTGAATGGAGAAACCGTTCTCCGATACGACTTCGGCAATCGGGTCAGTCTTGCTTACCTGAACGGGACATTTTCCCAGGCAGAATTCTCCCGGCTACTCCACACCCTGATAGACCCTCTCCTGGACGGGGAAGATTGGTTTTTGGATTATCGGTATTTCTGCTTTGATCCCCAGTATATTTATTTTGATCGTGCGGCAATGGAGGTCAGCTACCTCTATTTCCCTGTTCAGGGGCCGTGCGCTTCTGACGAAGACATAAAAGAATTATTTGCGGGCTTGCTGGAACGCTGCCAGGTGCCGGACGGCGGGCAACTGACTTCTGCCCTCTACAAATGCCTGATGCGCCGGGATTTCTCACTTTATGAATTTCGACAGGCCTTGGACACAGCTGGAACTGCTCCCCAAGCTGCTCCTCAGCAACCCAATCCGGCGCCAGCATCTCAAATTCCGGTTCAGCAGCCCCCTGTTCAGCAGCAGATACCTGCCGCCAAACCGGCCGCACCGCAACAGTCTCCCATGCAGCAGCCGCAACAGTCTGTACAGGCGAAACCTACATCAGGGGGATGGAACTCGGGCAGTGCATCAGGCGGTTGGAATTCCGGCGGCACACAAAATGGCTGGAATGCTGCTCAGGCAGCTCCTGCAGGCAAGCCGCCAAAGGCTGAAAAAGGCAAAAAAGCAGATTTCGATATTGGACTTTCCTCTTCCTCAGAAGATGATGATTTGGAGGCTATTTTGTCCGGCGGAAAGCAGTCTAAGCACGAAAAGCCTAAAAAGAAGGAGAAGAAATCCGGAGGGTTCCACTTCTTTGACAGCAAGCCGAAGCAGCCTGCTCAGCAGCCTGAACGCCGGGAGTTTATCGGAGGTGCCGCTGCTGCTCCGAATCCTTCACCTGCTCCGGTCCCTGTGGCTGCTGCCCCGGTTGATAACGGAAATACCCTGATCGGCGACGACAGTCTTCCGGAATCCGGCGCATTTCTTCGCTATGTAGGAAGCTTCCGGAATCCTCAAACCGGCGGCTGCCCTCCACAGGTGATCGATATCCGCATCCATGACGGCTCATTCAGTATCGGCCGCTTCGATGTGAATAAAGGTTACCAGCAATCTGATTTCGAATTCGCCGCGGATATCAATGCGGTCAGCCGGTTCCATGCCCGCATCGAAGAACGAAACGGCAACTATGTTCTGATCCATTTGGGGTCTCCGGCCGGCACCTATGTAAATGGCCAGCCACTGGCTGCCAATGTCCCCGTACCGCTTAAAAACGGAGATCGAGTAAGTTTTTCAACTAAGGGTGTTGATTATCTCTTTACAGCACAATAAGACAGGAGGCTGCTCTGTGAGCAATCCAACGGAAACCGTCCGGATCCAGCCCGGCGAGGTGCTGGATGGCACCTATCGTATTGAATGTGAGATTGGCAGCGGCGGCGGTGGAATTATTTACCGCGCTGAACATCTGAAGCTGCATAATCAGGTCGTTGTCAAACAGATGAAAACTACTGTCCGCGGCAAACTCGAGGACAGTGCCGAAGCCGACATTCTCAAGAATTTAAAGCATACCTACCTTCCGATCCTCTATAACTTTCTGGAAGTGGGCGGAGAAGTCTATACGGTTATGGACTTTATCCCCGGTGAAAATTTTGCGCAGCTTTTGAACAGTGGGCGTAGATTTACCCGGAAAGAAGTGGTCAAATGGGGGACCCAGCTCTGTGAAGCCCTGCAATACCTTCACAAGCAAAAGCCGCCCATCCTTCACTGCGACATTAAACCGGCTAATGTCATGCTGACCCCTGACGGCGATATCTGTCTGATCGACTTCAACATCTCCCGTGCCCTGCGTCCCGGTGAAAATACGGCTCTCGGCACCAGCGAAGGTTATTCTCCGCCGGAACAATACCGGCATCGCCTCGGCGATGTCAAGCCCTCCGGGAAACCGGCGGCCCCTGTTCCTCCGGGAAAGCCTGCCCAGAAGCTGAGCCCTGAAACCAGATATGACGCACCAGACCGGATGCCTTCGGCTCCTGCGCCGGAGGTTACAGTACCCGATACTGCAATCGGCGTTTCTTCCGATGAAACTATCCCCGACTCCGTCATCGCCCGGGATCAGGTCTATGACCGTCCCGCAGACAGGGCCGGGGCAGCCGCATTTTCTGAAAAGCCCTCCAATCATAGCAATGCTGTGATCGGAAATGATCCGGGAGCCACATTGATTGGCAATGAAGGTTCCGCTGCAAACGCTATAGCCGCTGATCCAGGTGCGACTTTGATCGGAGGAACAGAAACGTCTGCGCCGGTTTCCGTACCGGTTTCTTCTGCGGCAGTTGTTACCGCGCAATCCGATATTTACAGTTTAGGCGCCACACTTTATCATATTGCAACCGGTGTAAAACCTAATTCCGCCCTTTACGGTGCAACCCCATTGGATCCGCAGAAAAGCGGATTGGGAGAAGGCCTTTGCTATATCATCAACAAGGCTATGGAGCAGGATCCTCAAAAGCGGTTCCAGTCTGCTGAGGAAATGCTCAAAGCGTTTCAGAACATTCATAAATTTGAACGCACTTACCGGGCCCATCGCGCAAAGGAAACTGTGGCTGCGCTTCTGCTGACTGCCGCTTTTGTAGTTTCCGCATTCTGCGCTATCGACGGGTGGACAAGAATGGGCCAGGAAAAGCTAGATCGATACTTTGAAACGGTGGAGACGGGTTTATCTGACGTGGAAAATGGCGATTATGAGGCTGCGATCACCTGTGCAGATGAGGCGGCCGGTTTGTTCGAAGATCGGGTGGATGCCTATTACCTGAAGGCGCTGGCAATTTATCAGCAGGGTGACCCCGAAGCATGTATTTCTTACATTGATTCCGTAAGGTACCTGCCTTTTGATCTGGAAAGTGAATCCGACGACGTGAGGCGGGCCAATTTGGATTTTATCTGCGGCAACGCCTTCTTCGATCTGGAAAATTATGAGGAAGCAGCATCCAGTTATCAGAAAGCGGTTCAGAGAAACGAGGCAAACCCTGATTATTATCGGGATTTCGCGATCTCCCTTGCAAAAATCGGGAACCTGGATCGGGCGCAGCAGGTCGTGGATGCCGCCCGGGAACGAGGCGTGGATTCTTTGAGCATCCAGCTGGCAGAAGGCGAGATCGCCCTGGCTGCTGGGGATACCGACACTGCAAGGGCAGATTTTCAGCAAGTTTTTGATGAAACAGAGGACTCGGTGCTGATTGAGCGGACGGCTCTCTCCCTGAATAGCATTTACGCTGCCGAAAATGATACGAATTCTCAGGTTTCTATTCTGGAACAGGCGTTGGAAAGACTGCCTTTGGAAAAGAACCTGGCTGTCACGGAGGCTTTGGGCGGGGTTTACGCTTCCCTGTCTGCCGCATCCACCGGAGAAGAAGCACAGACTTACGGAAATAAGGCGCTGGAATGCTTCCAAAGCTTGCTGCAGAAAGGCTATACCCGATTCTATGTGATGAATAATATCGCAATTCTGTATCAGAATCTGGGCCGCTATGACGAAGCCGAAGAAATGCTCGTACAAATGCAGGAAAAGTATCCGGAGGATTACCGGGTATATATGCAGTTCGCGTTCCTCTATGCGGACATGGAAGCGCAGAAGCCTAATAACCAAAGAGATTACCAAAAATTCTTTGAAAACAGCAGTTTGGCTTTTGAAAAATATGACAGTTCCAAAGAACAAGACCTGCAGATGGAAATGCTGGAGCAGCTGGATGATGAACTCCGTGCCGGCGGATGGGCTAACTAAGGAGGTGCTGACGATATGGAATGGACAACCGGAACCTTACTCTTTTACGGGGGAATCGCCGGCATGGTAGCAGTTTTACTGGCAGCTCTAATCGTATCTGTCTGCCTGCGACATTCGGGAAAGAAAATCAAAAACCGTCTGGAAGCCTTTTATCGGGACGACGGAAAGCGCTGACAGCAAGGAGGTTTTCACTTGAAGAAAAAAGTTATTATCATCTCAGTGCTGGCAGCTGTAGTTCTGATTGCCATCGCCGCAGTTACAACGGTGGCAGTAACCGCAGGACCCAGAGCTGCCCGGGAACAACTAGCACTGGGAGATCGCTATCTTGAAGAACTGGATTACGAAAATGCGATCCTAGCCTACACCCGTGCAATCGAGGCTGACCCACGTAACGCACAGGCTTATTATGGATTGGGTGTGGCGAATGCGGCAAATCAAAGTCCTGAAAACGCGGAAGCGGCATTTCTGCAGTCTTTGAGCCTGGATCCGACCGGCGTGGACGCATACCTGTCTTTGGCAGACCTCTATCTGCAAAATGACAGACTGGAAGACGCCGCGGACTTACTTGACAAGGCGATCAATCAAACGGATAACGATGAAATCAAGGATCTCTACACGCAAACCCAGCCTCAGGCTCCCACCTTTTCACTGGAGTCTGGTAGCTACAGCACCTATCAACTGGTTGAGATCCTGAGTGACAGCGGCGATACCATCTATTATACATTAGACGGCTCGGAACCGAATACGGAGTCTCAAGTCTATACGGATGCCCTGGTATTGCCCAGCGGCAAGACTTCGATTCGGGCAATGGCTGTCAACAGCCTTGGATATCACAGCGAAATTGCAGCAGCAGATTATACGATTACTGCCCGCCCGCGAGAAATTGCTTTTGCGGATCCGGAAATGGAACGGTTTGTCCGCAATAAGCTGCAGCTCTCCTATCGGGAGCCTATCACCGATGAGGCAGCTGCTCAAATCCTTCGGATTTCCATTGTCAGCAGTAATTATATTGACAATGCAAATTTTACCGAAGAATCCTATCAAATTCAGGGAAATACCTACATCAATGAGGGGAATCTGGGAACCCTGAGTGATCTCCAGTACATGCCGTTCCTGGAAGAGGTGACGATTGCATTCCAGGAAGATCTGAGCATTACCGGTCTGGGAGGCCATGAGCGTTTATCTGCGATTTCTCTCATCCACAACGGAATTACATCCATTAGTGCGCTGAAGGATCTGCCTGCTTTAACAGAGTTGTGTCTGGGTTGGAACAATATCTCGGATATCTCAGCACTGAGCGCGTTTCCAGAACTGACTTCCTTGGGTATTTGGGGGAACCGGATTTCCAATTTGTCTTCCATCTCAGGACTTCAGAAGCTTACCTATCTGGATATTTCCGATAACCAGATATCGGATCTGTCGCCTATTTCCGGGTTGCCGGTTTTGGACTCCCTTTGGATGTACGGAAACCGGATCGCTGATGTGTCAGTCGTTACCCAGCTGCCTTCTATCCGAGTGCTGATGCTCCGGGATAATCCGATCACAGACTACAGCCCTGTACAGCAAATCTTTCCTCGATTGACGAGGTTGGATGTAAATGTCCTGAATCTGGAATAAGGAGGCAGCCCATATGGATATCTTAACAATTATAAAATTAAGTATTGCCGGGGTTGTCTTAATTGCCTCAGCGGTTCTCTTTTTGTTAGACTTGCGGAAAAAGAAAGGCTTTTCTATTTTCAAAGCGGCCTGTATCGTTGCGGCAGTTCTGGCCATCGTTTCGGCCGGCGTAATCGGCTTTCGCCTTGCGCGTAATCAGAAAACCAGCGCCCGCCAAAACTATATGGCATGTCTGCTGATCGAAATGCAAGACTACGATCAGGCCAGAAGTACAGCGGAACAGGCCTATAACCGCAATGACAACCCTCAATCCGCTAATCTGGTGCTTTTGTCCCTCTGCTGGCAGGGCAGATATGAAATCTGTGCGGATGAGGCCCGCAGCTACCTGAAAAACCACAGCAACGAAATGGCTTCTAAAATTTATGATCTGTGCGTTGAGACTCGCGACGGATCCCAAATCATGGAAAGTCAGCTTATACTGATGCTTAGCCAAATTCGGGATTCACTGGGACTGTCCCAAAAAGACAAAGAATATGTCGCAAGCCTGGTGAATGTCCAGCAAGCTACCTCCATCGACTTTTCCATTGATTCTGTTCGGACCGATCTGCTGACGATTTCAACGAAAAACGATACTCTTTCCTTGAAGGCGCAGGCACAGGCTGCTCTTTGTCAGGGGGATACTGCCGGAGCAGTAGAACTGGCAGAAAAAGCGGTCCAATCCGATCCAACTGCGGCTAATGCCGCTGCTTTGGCTCTGGCATCCGCAGAAAATTATTCCTTGAGCGAGGATGATTCAGAAGCAGAAAAATTGCAGGAGAAATTATCCGATGCCTACAACCGCGACAGCGAGCTTCGGGCCAGCTTCAGTGAAGATATGAGCGCAAAGAAGCAACTGAAGTTGCAGGAACAAATCGAAGAACAACAGGAGCGGATTCAGGAACTGGAAAATCAGATTGCAAATCTCCCGGCCCGCCGCGCAATCAACTATCTGGAAAATGCATCGGGACTTTTTAAGAAAAAAGAGCCTGCCACATTACTTGCTCTTGCAAAGCTCTACCATCAGGTCGGTGAGGACGACACCGCCGACAAGCTGCTGACCGAATTTCTGACGGATGACGCCGGGTTCGGTTCCCTTTCGGCAGAACGGCAAACTCTGATCGAGGCCTACAATCAAGCTGGTACCGCCGATGACCAAGCTGTTTCTGATGCGGCCGAAGTGATCTTCTCCTCTGTGACCCAGGGATGGTCCAGCACAGACTCCTTCTATTACTCTATGGGCGAAGACCAGAGCAGCTTTGCCGATTATCTGCAAAAGGTCATTGATCAGCTGCGGTCAGGGATTTTGATCAACCGTATCAATACGGACGCTTACCCGCAAATCGATGTTTACGTGAGCCTGTCTAAAGACAAGGAAGATGGCTCGGCCTATGGAAAATCCGATTTTGTCATCACGGATTTGGATGCGAATATTTCTGATTTCACCGTTATTCCTCCGAACAGCACAGAAGAGGGTACCGAAGAGGGACTGTCGGTCTGTTTGGTAGTCGACAAAAGCGGCAGTATGGACGGCGGAAACCTTCAGGGCGCTCAACAGGCAATGACAGATTTTATCCGCAGTGTGCCTGATGGTGTCGGGGTCGGATTGGTGAGCTTCTCCAGTAACGCGGAGTTGCTATGCCCTGTAACGGACTCCACTTCTGCGGTAAGGCGGGCAATCAACAGCCTTTGGGCGGATGGCGGGACAGAGATGGTTCGCGGACTTGATCTGGCTTATGATGCCCTGAAAAACCGCTCCGGCTCCAGAGTCATTATTCTTCTCTCCGATGGAGCAGACGGCTCTGATCCCACCTACATGGAAGAAGTGCTGACCAAGCTGGAAAAACAGAATATTGCCGTTTATTCCGTAGGCTTCGGCGGAGCAGAATCCTCCTATATGAGCAATATCTCTCAGCGCACAGGAGGAAAGTTCCTCCGCGCTTCCGAAGCGGGAAATCTGACAAGTATCTACCAGCAGGTAAGCCGGTATCTTCTGAATAATTACATTCTCCGTTTCACGGTTACGGAACAGCCTGAAGAGTACACTCGCCGTCTGCGGATCCAGCTTTCCGACAGCGCCTACGATGAAAAGGATTATACGGTAGGCGTTCCCGAGGACCAGATTCTGGCGGAGGACTTATTGGAACCTCTGTCCGATTTCTTCCAGCAAATCGGCGGCTCTTTCCGTCCGGACGAGGACGAAAACAGCGCGGGTAACTAACCGGGAAAGGCAGGATTCAGTATGAAGAAAAAGTTGTTCATTTTAGGAATCATTCTGATTGCTCTGGGAGCAGTTACCGGTATTCCTTCCCTGATAGGCGCATATCTGGGAAGCGGAACCAGGCTGTTGACGCTCAGCACCAGCCTCGGTCATATGGTTCGATATGCGCCGATTGGACTGATGATTGCTGGGGTGCTGCTGCTGGCAGGAATCCTTATGGCAGTTTTGTGTTATGCTCCAAGCGAAAAGAGTCTCCAGCGCAAGGCAAAGCGCGCAGAAGCAAAAGCTGCCAAGGAAGCGGCACGACAAGCGGCACAGCAGGTACCCCAAACAGTTCAAACAGCTGATGTACCGCCGCAACCATCTGTCTCTCCCGTGGAACCACCTGTGGATCAGCCCCAGACTGTTCCTACAGCTGAAGTACCGGAAGCACCTCAGGAAACTATCCCTGAGCCAGCGACGATACCCGATACTCCAATGCCGCCTGCGCCAACCCCTGTGGAGGCCTCAGCACCGACGGGGCCGATCTGCCCCGCCTGCGGTACCAGGAATTTGCCGGGCAGCGTCTTCTGTACAGAATGTGGTCAACGACTCTGATTTTTGGGCACCTGGAAGCCATTTGCCAGGTGCCTTCTATTTTCTGGCGAAAGGAACTCTATGGAAAATTTCACTGTTACAGGACGGTTTGCTCCTACACCCAGCGGACGAATGCATCTTGGAAATGTTTTCTGTTCCCTGCTCAGTTGGCTTTCTGCCCGTTCCCAAAACGGAAGGATCGTCCTTCGAATCGAGGATCTGGATCCGGAGCGAAGTCCTCGGGCCTACGCCAAGCTACTAGAAGAGGATCTGAACTGGCTGGGCCTTGATTGGGATGAAGGAGGTTCTGACGGCGGCCCCGCCGGCCCTTATTTTCAAAGCGAGCGAACAGAAATCTATTGCCGATGTCTGGAAGGTTTTCGGGAAATGGGACTGCTGTATCCCTGTTTTTGCAGCCGTGCGGAACTTCATGCCGCGGAAGCCCCCCACTATTCTGACGGCAGGTTCATATATACCGGACGCTGCCGGAATTTGAAAGCTGAAGAGATCCAGCAGCTTTCCAAAAGCCGCAAGCCTGCCATCCGGATTCGAGTCCCGGAGGAAATCATCGTTTTCGAAGATTTTCACTATGGCCCCCAAAGAGAACTGTTAAGCCAAGAGTGCGGTGACTTTATTGTCCGAAGGGCTGACGGAGTGTTTGCTTATCAACTTGCGGCCGCTGTAGATGATGCACTGATGGGCGTTACTGAAGTTGTCAGAGGCAATGATCTGCTCAGCTCTTCGCCGCGGCAGATCTGGATTCAGCAGACGCTGGGATTTCCGTCTCCCAGATATGGGCACGTTCCATTGTTGGTTGCGTCGGACGGAAGACGGCTTTCCAAGCGGGACGGCGATCTGGATCTGGGAATCCTAAGACAACGGTTTCCCCATCCGGAGCCGATCCTCGGCTTTCTGGGGTGGCTTGCGGGGTTGTTGGAAAAACCTGAGCCTGTTTGTGCCCGGGAACTGATACCGGTATTTTCTTGGAATAAAATACCAAAAAACAATATTACCCTTGACAGCAGCATGTTATTAGAATTAAACTGATAACAACGGCAAAACAGTTGAAAACTCTGTCCTGAAAGGAGCCACATTATGAAGCCCGCTAAATGGATCTGGAGAGAAGCAGCTGCTGAAAAAAACAGCACTGCCCGTTTTCGAAAAACGTTTTTTCTAAGAGAAGCACCTGTCAGCGCTTCTCTTACAATTTCTGCGCATCACTACCTGAAGCTGTGGATCAACGGAACTCGGGTAGGAGGTCTGGTTTCACCTGCATCCAGCATTTTTCAAAAACACAAGCTGACTTTGCACTATGATATCACTACCTTGCTGCAGGAAGGAGAAAATGTATTGGCAGCGACCGTCCTGTTCTTGGGGGGAAATGGCCAAAATCGCACCCGAGGATATGCAGGATTGTTCTACCAGCTGGAAGCGCAGCTACCGAATGGTGAGGAAATTCAGGTGGTCTCCGGAGAAGACTGTAGGTGTTCCGGTATCACTGAATACATACCTGGTCTTCCTATGCGGGAACCACGGGATTTGACTGGCTCCACCAGGACGGATCTTTCCAGAGTGGAGCCTGATTGGAAGCTGAGTGGTTTCGACGACAACGGCTGGGAAAAGGCGGTAATTTCTCCGGCTCAGTATCTGGTAGGAAAATTGTTGGAACAAGAAATACCAGAAGGAGCTGTCAGCGCTATTTGGTCGCCGAAATGTATCTATAAAGAGAACGGATTCTGGCTGTTCGATGCCGGCGAACTTTTGACTGGCTTTGCGAAAGTAAAATTCCGTGCACCGGCCGGGACATTGCTGCGGCTCCGATATGCCGAGCTTTTAGAGGGCCAGCGAAAGACCTGGGAAACACGGGCACAATTCTGCCCCGCATCCGCAATGAGGGTAGAACACCGGGTTGCCAACGATGGTACCGAATTTTATATCGATGAGTACATTGCGCAGGGCGGTGAAGAAACTTGGGAGGAGGACTTCTCTTATCGAGCTTTCCGTTACCTGGAATTAACCGGCGAGGGAGTCGAGCTGCTTTCGCTGGAGGTCTGCAAAGCTGGAACAGATGCGCCTTGCGTTGGAGCCTTCCGATGCGAACAGGATATCCCGGACCGGTTGGCGGAAGCTTGTATTCGCACTCAAAAAAACGCTATTATTGGGGTGCTGGTGGACTGTCCGCATCGGGAACAGGCACAATACATTGCTGACAGCTTGATGCAAACACATCTGTTGTTCTACAACTTTCCAGACGCGCCGGCTCTGGCCCGAAAAGTACTGCGGGATTTTGCCGATTCTCAGTCTATCGAAGGGTATCTGGCGTGGAATTCTCCTCTTGACTGGAACCTAAATGGGAGACTTTTGCTGCGGATGCCGGAATATGACCTAATGTATCCGACGCTTCTTCGGGATCTGTGGTTTTTTGCCGGAGATGGAGAAAGTGTTCGAGAATATTACCCGGTTTCGGCCAGAATTGCGGCCTACTATCTGGCTCAACGAGACGGCACTGGGCTGATGCCTAAGCCGGATGGCCCAGTGATTCATATCAGTGACTGGCCTTACTCGTTCATTGATGAAAATGACACCTAATATTACTTGTTTATTTTGCACTATTGATAAACTATTTTTGCGATAGATTATTTATTGAAGATTATAAAAATATTTATAAATCTTTCTTTCGATACTTTATAATACCAGTATCTGCGACACAGATAAAAGAAAAAACTTCCGAATGGTCCAGCCAATTCGGAAGTTTTTCAATATAGTTTAGCGATGCATGCACAAAGCTGGCAGCAGCCTTAAAGATTGCTGCCAGCTTAATATCAATCCTTACAGTCCCAGGAAATCACGCATGATCTTTGTAATTTCCACAGCCCGATTATAGGTTTCCATCTCACAGAAAATACGAATCAGCGGCTCTGTTCCGGAGAAACGGCAGATAATCCATCCGTCATTCTTGAAATAGACCTTGCAGCCATCCATGTAAGAAACTTTTTCCACAGCCTCATTAAAATCAGGCAGTTTCTTTTCCACGAAAAGCAGTTCGTTCAGCTGATCTTTCTTCTCATGAGAGAAGCGGCAGTCGAACTCGCTCATTTCGCAATGGCCGTACTCGTCCTTAATCTCCTTAAGGATGGTGTTAAGGGGCTTGCCGATCACCGAGATCATCTCCACCAGCAGTGCAGCAGCATAGATGCCGTCCTTACCGGAGATATGTCCCTTGACCGTCAGGCCGCCGGAGCTTTCGCCGCCAATGATAGCGCCGGTTTCATCCATTTTGGAGGAAATCCATTTGAATCCTACGGGAACTTCATAGCATTTCTGGCCGAAAGCAGCTGCCAGCCGATCCAGCAGATGTGTGGTGGCGATATTGCGCACGCAATCGCCTTTCCAGCCTTTATACTTGACCAGATAGTAATAGAGCAGAACCAAAATGTCGTTGGGATGGATAAATGTACCTTCTGAGTCGATCAGGCCGATCCGGTCGGCATCGCCGTCGGTAGCGATTCCCAAGTCGTACCCGCCTTCCACTACCATCGTAGAAAGCCGGGTCAGTGTTTTAGCAGACGGAGACGGCAGCCGTCCTCCGAACAGGGCGTCATGGCGATCATTGATAACATCCACATCGCAGCGGCAGGTCAGCAAAATGGTCTGCAAAGACGTTTTGGATACGCCGAACATGGGGTCCAAAAGAATTTTCAGACGTTTTGCTTTGATCTTCTCGATATCCACAAAACTCAGGATGCTGTCAATGTAGTCGTTCATCGGCTCGATGATTTCGACCAAACCGGCCTTTTTGGCCTCCTCGAAATCCATGGTAGAAACATCCGCCGCAGTCAGCGAATTGATGTACCCTTCCAGCTCGTTTGTAACTTCCTTGCTGGCATCCCGTCCTCCGGCTGTAAACACCTTTACGCCGTTATATTCCGCGGGATTATGGGAGGCGGTAATGGCCATTCCATACTGTGCGCCGGTTTTTTTCACCACAAACATGATCAACGGCGTAGGAGCTTCCCGATTAATAAACTGCACGTGGATTCCATTAGCGGCAAAAACCCCGGAAATCCATTTTGCGCCGATATCAGAAAGAAATCTCCGGTCATAGCCGATGATCAAAGGAGTATTTTCCACCTTCTCCGCTTTCATTTTGTTGACCAGGCCCTGAGCCAGAAGCTCCAAATTTGCCTTAGTAAAATCATCACCGATGACGGCACGGAAGCCGCCAGTGCCAAATTGAATCATCTTGCATACTCCTTTGCAGCAGAGGGGCAATAAAAGCCCTTCATATCACATCTGTCCAATAAACGTCTTTATTTCAGCAGGGATTCACACAAAGCCAATTCCTCAGGGGTATTTACACCCAGAATTTCTGTATCATCATGGGTGGTGTAGGTACCGATTTTCCAGCCTTTGCTCATCATGATTGCCGGAACATCGGTCAAATAGTATTCGCCCTGCGCGTTGGAATTTTTCAGCTCGCCCAGGCAGGAGAACAGTTTCTTGCTGTCGAAGACATAAATTCCCACATTCAGCTCATTGATCTTTTTCTGCTCTGGAGTGCAGTCGCGATCCTCGACAACACCCACAAAGTCGCCCTTTTCATCCCGAATAATACGGCCATATGCAAGTCCGCGGTTGGAAACGCCTGTCAGAATTGTGCAGTCATTTCCCTGTTCGGCATGGACCTTCACCAGGTTCTCGTAGGTTTCCTTTTTAAACATCGGCATATCGCCATAACAAACCAAAACCGGTCCGTCATAATCCTTCAAAGCTTCCCGCGCGCAGTTAACAGCGTGACCGGTTCCCAGCTGCTCATCCTGAACGGCAAAGGTGTAGCCCTCCTGGAAAGCGTCAAAAACCATTTCCTTTTTATAGCCTGCCACAATCACGATGTCCTTCTTATCGGGGATAAAACTCAGATTGTTGACCACATACCGAAGCAGTGGCTTGCCGTTTGCTTCCCGGAGAACCTTAGGAGCGCTGAACTGCTCGGAATGAAGCCGTTTGCCCTTACCTGCTGCCAAAATAATTGCTTTCATCTAAAATTCCTCCTTAACAATCAATCACACACTGTAAGGCCCTTATCCTGTTTCAAAATCATTGCAGGGTACCCGATTGCTTTTGCTGCTGCCACGATCTGGTCAGCTTTATCGGCCGGAGCATAGCAGTCGAGGCGTCCGCCGCCGCCGGAGCCGTTAAATTTTCCGCCGTACGCGCCGTTTTCCAAGGCAACTTCCAAAATACGGTCGATAGTCGGAGTAGAAATCTGCAGGCCATCCCGGAGATTGGCCTGATGGCGGTTCAAAAGCTCGCCCATTTTTTCATCGGTCATCTTGCCGGACTGAATCAGGGAGAGTGCTTCCCGCTGAATCCGGTAGTTATCAATATTGGCCCGAACCTTTCTCTGATGGAACTCGTCCAAAGTATCTACATATTTTTCCAGGGAAGGATCGCTATAAAAATCCCGGATGGAAGTGATGCCATAAGGTGCCAGTTCCTTAATAGCTTCCAATGTCGGATATTTGGAATCTCCCAAAACTTTGATGGTATCCTTATCCTGAAGAGAATCAAAGAGGATAAACACCCCATTCAGATCCAGCTTCAAAGGAGTGGGAACCGCATTGCCAGTAGAAAAGTCCAGATGAACCAATCCACCCAGTGCAGACGCATACTGATCCATCATACCGCCGGGTTCATTAAATTCTTCCACTTCTGCTTTCCAAGCCAGAAGTGCCATTTCCTTAGCATCTTTTGCCCGCTCCGGCTGATCGGAAAGGGCTGCCAATGTTGCGGTAAGGACCAGCACCATCGTTGTAGAAGAGCACATTCCTTTGCCGATCGGAATTTCCGAATCCATGGTCACGTCGGCGCCCGGAACCGTAAAGCCTGCCTTTCTGAGGACATTCACGATGGATTTGAAATAATCCCGTTTGTTTTCGTAAACAAGTTCCTTTGAAAGGTCGATGGTATATTCCTCATATTTTCCGTCCGTATTTTTTGCGCCCAATTCGCTGATAGATTTATCACGGATACGGATATGCAGCAATTGATCGTTGCGTTTTTCCGCCTTTGTAGAGAACCGCAGATTGATTGCGGAAGCGATAACCTCCAGCCCGAGATAATCCTGATGTTCGCCAAAAAGGCAGATACGGCTTGGAGTAGAAACCTGAATCATGGCAAAACCTCCTGTTGTGGCCGAAGCCGGTCGTATTCGGATACGGTCATATGTACTTGCACACCTTTCCCACGGAAAGGTTCCTTGAAGATATTATAACCTACTTTTAAAAAACTGTGTTTAGTTTCCATAGGCTACAATTCAGGTTATCAGCTAATTCCAAGCAAATCTTCTATCCGCCAATTTCGGCTGCAAGTTTTCACAAATCAAGTGAATTTCCGACAAAAAACAGTAATTCTTTCCATGGAAAAACATACAAAAACATGATAAACTTTTTGTGATAAGACATCTTTTGATTTAGAAAGGACGCATGATTATGAACAAAGAAGATTGGTTCCGGCAGGCAAAATTCGGATTGATGATTCACTGGGGACTTTATTCCCTGCTGGGCGGCGAGTGGAAGGGCCAACGAATGAAGGAAATCGGTGAATGGATCCAGTCCTGTTACCGAATCCCTATGGCGGAATATTCCCGCCTCACAGAAGCCTTCAACCCGATTTTCTTCGACGCGGAAGAATGGGTCCGGATGGCCCGGGACGCTGGCATGAAATACATTGTAATCACTTCCAAGCATCACGATGGGTTCGCACTTTACCACTCCAAAGTTGATTCTTATAACGTAGTCGACGCGACACCGTTCGGACGCGACATTATCGGCGAATTCGCCGCGGCATGCCGTAAGTATGGTTTGAAATTAGGGCTTTACTATTCCCAAGATTTAGATTGGCATGAACCGGATGGCGGCGGATATCTCAGCGGGCACACCAACTGCGGCTTCATGAGTTGGACCAATGACTGGGATTTTCCCGATAATGCCGCCAAAAATTACGCCGCTTATTTTGAAAAGAAGGTCAAACCCCAGGTTCGGGAACTGCTTACCGAATACGGCGATCTTTGCCTGATATGGTTTGATACCCCCCGTACCATCTCTCCTGAACAAAGCCGGGAACTGGCAGAAATGGTACGGTACTATCAGCCGAACTGTCTTATCAATTCCCGCATTGGCAATGGAATGGGTGATTACCGTTCCATGGGCGACAATGAAATCCCCGACAGCTTTTTTGGGGACGAACTGGTGGAAACACCGGCTACCTTAAACGACACCTGGGGATACAAAAGCTTTGACAACAATTGGAAATCCCCTGAAAGGGTTCTGGAATTAAAGCGGCATCTGAACCAGCGAGGAATCAACTATCTGCTTAATGTAGGGCCCGACGGTCTGGGGAGGATCCCGGCGCCGGCGCTGGAAATCCTCCGCGAGGTAGGAGAAGCATCCCGCTAATTACGCGCTGCCCTGTTTACGATACGCCGTAGGACTGATACCAAACCGGCGGCTGAACAGTCGTGAAAAATAGTAGACGTTTCCAAAGCCGACTCCTGCCGCGATCTGACTGATATTCATGGAAGAAAGTCGCAGTAGTTCCGAAGCATACTGCAGCCGCAGCTCATTTACATATTCTGTAACTGTTGCAGACAGATAGGTACGGAACAAACGTGATACATAAGTTTTGGAAACCTGAAAATGTCCGGCAATCGTCGTCAACGTCGCATCGCCGGCAAAATTCTGCCGGATCCAGGCTAAAATCCGTGTCAAAAGTTCCGGATAAGGGGGTACCGGTGAAAGACGACTGCTGCAGCGCTCGCTGACTTCTGCCAGCATTTGGGCCACACACAGGTCCAGCAGCACTTTATCCCGGGGAGTCGCCGTCACCATGTAGCTTCGGCATCGGGTCAAGTCAAAAAGCACCCTGTCAAACCACTCCTCCAAATGGATAAGGATGTCTAAAAACAGGCAGTCATACTGCGTAGGCCGCAGCTGAAAATTCCGGGGAGGATACGGCGGAACATCTAAAGCTGATCTTGCTTCCTCTTCCGATACCCGACGCAGGGCTTCGGGACGGATATGCAGAAAATCGTATTCGAATCCGTTCCGTGTTTCAGCTGTATAAAAGGTTTCTGCCGGTACGATCAGCATATCCCCCCGTCGTATGTGGTACTGCTCCTCGTCAAGCTGAAACACGGCTTCTCCATCCAATCCAATCACAATCAAATGATTGACATTTCGGTTTCCGTTATGCTCCCAGCCGTGAGACTGGCGAAAGCGTCCGAACATCTCTGTTACCAATGGCTGTTCCAGGCAAAGCTGCAGCATCAATCAATTCTCTCCTCACCGCCCGACAACGGGCGGTTTTTTCTTTAATTATATAAAAAATATTCGCAAAACGCAAGATTTTGTTTGATATAAGACAAAAAAATGCCGCATGGGTCCATTTTATTTTCCGGAAAAAGCATTTATAATAAAGCTGAAAGCCGCTATGGTAATGCTGGCTCAAAAAGATTCGAACGTCTGAAAGGAGCGATTTCCCATGAAAATGACTGTCTCATTCCCTTCCGGGAAACCTGTACCGCAGCTGTCCGCGCCTGGCCTGGAGCCGCGCTTCGCAGCCGGAGAAGATTTCTGGCGCATTCACCTGGACACCGATGAAATCCGCGAACTGACAGTGTTCTCTGCAGACCAGGCCCCCCCGCAGGTCTCCTACAGCAATGACGAGACGATATATACTTATCCCAAACTGAAGGCGGAAAACGGAGAAACCTACGATGTTACATACCATCTTTCCATTCGTGAGGAAAACGGGGAGTTGATTTTCCGTTCCACAG
>CALXBD010000082.1 GCA_944386445.1 uncultured Clostridia bacterium | reverse complement strand
TGTCATATATTCCTCCTTAGCTCAGTCGGTAGAGCGTTCGGCTGTTAACCGAAATGTCGTTGGTTCGAGTCCAACAGGGGGAGCCATTTTTTTAAACCCCGGTTTCTGAAAAACAGAATCCGGGGTTTGTTTGTTACAGCTGTTTTGAGTGGGTTAAAATATACAGATTGTACTATAGTTGAAAATTATCCGCAAATAAGCTTGGATACTGCAGATAATAAAGGTAAGGTGATGATCGAAAGCAGTGTTGAGAAGGCAACTGCCTGTGATGCCAGCTGTTCATCGGAATGATATCGGCTGGCAAAAAGCACAGCGTTGGCGGCTGATGGCATGGCAGACAGCAGGAGAATCGAGGTAAAAACCGGATAATCCCGGGTGGTAAGGCAAAGAATCCCCAGCACTACAGCAGGGAACAGCACCAGACGGATGCTGATTGCTGCCAGCAGAGAGCGATCCTTTAAAGCGGCTTTCGGAGAAATGGCTGATATATGTACTCCGATGCAAATCATGGCCAAAGGTGTATTCAGCCCTGAAAATCCGTCTACGACCTCCATTACAAGGTCAGGTAAGGAAAGGTGCAGCAGAAAAAGGGGAACTCCGATTGCCAATCCGACTGTTCCGGGATTCACCAGGCATTTCCAAAAGGGCGGAGCGCTGCCGTTTTCTCCGGAGCGGTCCATAAGCCGAACGCCGTGGGTCCAACAAAAGATATTGAAGACGGCGATGAAAATAGACGCATAAACAACACCGGTATTCCCCAGCAGGCTTTGAAGCAGCGGAAGTCCCATAAATCCGACATTTGCATAGATAATTGCGAATCGAAGGAGTTTTTGCCGGGTCGTCGGTTCTTTTGGGAAAAAGATCCGCGCACACAGAATGAACAGGAAATGAACCACAGCTGCAGCTGCCGTCATGAAAAGCAGCTCTGGAATCGTTACCTGATCCATATCCCTGGTAAAAGCTGCGATGATGACGCAGGGTGTGGACACCAGCAATACCAGTTCGGCCAACTGAGAAGCTCCTTCACGAGTCAGTATTTTGCGTCGCGCGGCAATGGCTCCCACGGCGATCATCAGGAAAAGGATCACCACCTTTTCCCCCACCGACAGAATCAACCCCAGCATTTCAACCCCTCTTTTCTTAAAAAGCACACCCATCAGAAAGGCGGCATGACGTTACTGTCATGCCGCCTTTCGGGAGCACATATAAGTTTATTTGTCGTAATCGAAGGAAACGACCTGGCCCAGGCGGTCAGATTCAAATGCAGCTTCCATCACTTTCATGACCCGCATCATCTGCGGATGAGTAATCAGCTGCGGCTCTTTTCCATCGATTGCCTTGCAAACATTCCGATAGAAATCATGCACATCGGGATTCAGCTGGGGAACGGAGTGTTCCGCAATTGTTTTCTCATCCCGGGGAGCCATTGTCTTGGTAAGTCCTGATGCGGTAACAACCGGTACCACATCTTTTTCATCCCAGTTCTCGCAGCAGACAATTTTTCCGCTCTTCAAATCCCACTCCGGCAGAATTGCGGTACCGTCGCGTCCTTGCATGTACCAACGGGGCAGATTGATAAAGTTGCTGGTTCCCACTTCTACCCGATAGATCAGTCCGCTTTCAAATTTCACATCCATTTTGAACCCGTCATCCACCAACTCATTGGTGATATGATCCATATGGGCGTAGATGGTATCGATCTTTTCCGGAATCATCTGAAGTGCCTGATCCAGCAGATGGACGCCCCAGTCCAGCATCATGCCGCCGCCGTGCTCCGGCAGCTGGCGCCAGTCGCCGGGAATCCCCCGGGAACCATGAACTCTGGATTCAATGTTGAACACCGGTCCCAGGACGCCGCTTTCATAGATCTGCTTCATAGACAGGAAATCCGCATCCCAGCGGCGGTTCTGATGCACTGTAAACAGCTTTCCGGTTTCATCGGAAGCATCGATCATTTCCTGCAGATCAGCGCTGCACAGGGTAACCGGCTTTTCGCTGATCACATTTTTTCCAGCCTTCATAGCCCGGATAGCATAATCCTTATGGCAGTCATTGGGGACAGCCAGCGTCAGAATATCCACCGTCGGATCAGCTAACACCGCTTCAAAAGAATCATAAGCCTTGATCCCTGCCTGGCGGGCAGCTTCCTGACGCGCTTCTTTTATATCAAAGATACCTGCTAAGTTGGCAACATCACTTTTCAGCAGATGGCTGCAATGCCAGCCGCCCATTCCGCCGTAACCGATCACAACAACATTCTTTTTCATAATCCAGTTCCTTTCCCACCTGAAGTTATTCGCCCAAAGACTTCAGGTATTCGAAGCAGCGGGTAACTTCGCTGACACCATCGGGCTGGCAGCCTTCGCTTTCCACCACCATGTAAAAGCCCAATTCTTTTGCTCTTTCCCACACGGCCTTAACGGGAGCTGCACCCATGCCCAAAGAATATCCGGTAAATCCGCCTGTGCCGTCCTTCAGATGGATAAAGCTAATCCGATCCTTCATCCGGGTAATCACTTCCACAGGATCGCGTTTTGCGACGAAAGCCCAGTAGGTATCGATCTGGAATTTCAGATTTGTCCGGCGGGCCAGCTCATCCAGCGGGATCTGGCCGTCCTTATTGGGCAGGAATTCCCGATGGTGGTTATGATACTGAAGAGAAATCCCCTCTTTTTCCAGTTTAGGCTGGAACTCATTTGCAAAATCCACGAATGTGGAGATTGCCTCAGCAGTTGAAAGGTCCGCGCCGGGGACAATGATATTCTTGTTTCCGATCGTTTTATGGTAAGCCACTGTAGTTTCGAAATCATCGGCGACTTCTTTCCAGTTGGTATGGGTACTGGTAACAGTCAAACCATTTGCATCCAGCCAGGAGCGGACCTCCTCTGCGCTATGGCCGAAAAATCCGGCGAATTCGACACCCTTATACCCAATTTTTGCGACCTTTTCGAGGGCGCCTTTCAAATCCTTGTCGGTAATATCCCGAAGGCTGTACATTTGCAGTCCGTATTCCATGATCCATGACCTCTTTTCTCAAATTGTCAAAAAAATACCATCCAGCAGCGAATGCTCTGTAATCGTTTTCATTATACACAATTTCCATACCCGGTGCAATGGGAAAAAGTAGAAAAAACGACGGCCACTTTTTGGTGATAAAGTCCAAAAATCAACAGACTTTTTGCACGGTTTTCAATTTTTAAATCCTCTTGCGGAGAAAAGGAAAAACGCTTATAATAAAGTGGATTTCAGTCCACCTAGTATATTGATATGAAAGGATGGTATCATGTATTTTCCTAAAGAACGGGTCAATACCTTAACCAAGGAACTGGGACAGCTGGTTGTTGTGCAAAATGTGGCACTGGAAAAGCTTTCTCGGAAGGAAGGCTTTTATCTGACTCCTGCTCAGGCAGATGCTGCGCAGACACCCTACACAGCTTTTAACTGTGCCACAGATACCTGGGACGGAGAAGATACCCACTATTGGTTTACAACAGAGGTTACAGTGCCGGAATCCTTTGACGGCAAGCCGTTGTGGATCGGTGTGACGACACAGCAGAACGGATGGGATGCATCAAATCCTCAGTTTCTGTTTTTCTTGGACGGTAGTGAAACTCCCCTTCAGGGCATGGATACCAACCACCGTGAGGTTCTGATTACCCGGTCTGCCCGGGCCGGACAGATCTATCGGATTGACTTGCAGGCTTATACCGGGCGGGAAGCCGGGAATTCCCTTCGGGATGCCTTTGCCAGGGAACTGCGGGTGAGCCTAATGGAACGGGACCCTCAAATTGAGGCGCTGTATTATAATCTGACTGTTCCCAATGATATTGCCGGATGGCTCCCGGAAGGGGATCTGCGTCGTGTCAAGCTGGAAAAAGCTCTGAATGAAGCTGTCAATCTGCTGGACTTGCGGGAACCCTACAGCCCGGAATTTTATGCTTCCGTTCAAGCCGCCAACGATTATGCCGCAAAGGAAATTTACGATAAATTGGCAGGCAACGACGAGGTGACAGCTGCCTGTATCGGCCATACGCACATAGATGTTGCCTGGCTCTGGACTGTAGAGCAGACAAAGGAAAAAGCAGTGCGTTCCTTTGCAACTGCCCTAAAGCTGATGGACGAGTATCCAGATTATAAGTTTATGTCCAGCCAGCCCCAGCTGTATGCCTTTGTTAAGGCGCGCTACCCGGAAATGTTCGAGAAAATTAAACAACGGGTGGCGGAAGGCCGCTGGGAAGTGGAAGGCGGCATGTGGTTGGAAGCGGACTGCAATCTGATTTCCGGTGAAAGTATGGTGCGGCAGTTCCTGCATGGCAAAAAGTTTTTCCGGGAGGAGTTCGGAAAAGATAACGAAATCCTCTGGCTGCCCGATGTTTTCGGATATTCGGCAGCCTTGCCACAGATTATGAAAAAGTGTGGGATTCGGTATTTTATGACCACCAAGATTGCATGGAACCAGTTTAACAAGCTGCCCATGGATACCTTCTGGTGGAAGGGAATCGACGGCAGCGAAATTTTTACCCATCTCATTACCACCCAATATCCAGAGCAGCCCAAGGATTCTTTCTATACGACCTATAACGGTTTTCTTGATGCAGTCAGCGTAATGCGTGCCTGGGAACGGTATCAGCAGAAGGATCTTTCCAATGACGTGCTGCTGTCCTGCGGATACGGCGACGGCGGCGGCGGAACCACCCGGGCAATGGCGGAAAATGCACAGCGGCTGGAAGCCGGCCTGACAGGCGCGCCGAAGGTCAGATGGGAAACAGCCCACAGCTATTTTGAAGGCCTCTGCAGCCGCTGCGGCGAAAATCCTCGTACGCCTCGCTGGGCAGGCGAGCTTTATCTGGAATATCATCGGGGAACCTATACCTCCATGGCCCGGAATAAACGCGGCAACCGAAAATCTGAGCTGTTGTGGCAGGACGCAGAATTTTATTCCGTTTGGGCAAAACAGCTCGGGAAGGCTTATCCTGCAGAAGAGATTTATAAAAGCTGGGAAACCATCCTTTTAAATCAGTTCCATGATATTCTCCCCGGCTCTTCCATTCACGATGTGTACGAGGTGACCCGGCGGGAATATGAGGACCTGATTACACGTGCCCAAGCTATGATTGAAGAGGATGTACAGCTGCTTGCGGATGCTTCCGGCGCGGAGCCGGGCAGCCTTGCGGTATTCAACTCTCTGTCATTTGACCGGGCAGAATTGGTGGAACTTCCCTTTGCGGCAGAAGCCGTCACCGATGGGCAGGAGGTTTATCCGGTGCAAAAAACCACCGCGGGTGGGATTTGCCGGATTCCCATCCCGGCCCGTGGTTGGACTGCACTAAAGCCTGACCCGGCAGCTGCGCCTGCCCGGACACTTTCCGTCAGCGGGAGAGGAATCGAGACGCCTTTCTATTCGATTTCCTTTGACGATACAGGGTGCTTTACCTCTATCTATGATAAGGAGGCCGGCCGGCAGCTGTTAAAATCCGGAGGGCTGGGCAATGTCCTCAGGGCCTATGAGGATAAGCCTATGAACTATGATAACTGGGATATTGATATTTATTATACGGAAAAATCCTGGCCGGTAGACCAGGTGGAATCCATAAAATGGACAGAAACCGGACCAATTCGGGCAACATTGGAAATCCGGCGGAAGTTCCTGCACTCCGTAATTGAGCAGAAAATTCATTTTTATGCCGAAGACCGCCGGATCGATTTTGAAACCTGGGTGGATTGGAAACAGCATCAGGTACTGCTGAAAACGGAGTTTGATTTGGATATCAATACCAATGAGGTAACCTGTGACATCCAGTTTGGCAACATCACCCGTCCCACCCATCGGAATACCCTGTGGGATGTGGCAAAATTTGAGATCTGCGCTCATAAATGGGCTGACCTTTCTGAAGGAGGCTACGGTGTGGCACTTCTCAACGATTGTAAGTACGGCTATGGCGTCCGGGAAGGCCATATGACCTTGAGCTTGATTAAATCCGGCATCCATCCCAATCCCACAGCAGATCAGGAAGAGCATCGGTTTACCTACGCCCTGTTGCCTCACATGGGACGTTGGCAGGAAAGCAATGTGGCTGAGGAGGCCTATCGGCTGAATATTCCTGTTCGCACAGCAACTGTATCCCATAAGGGGAACGGCCTTCCCCGAAATTTCCTCACCGTGGACGGCAGCGGCGTTATGCTGGAAACTGTCAAACAAGCAGAAGACGAAAACGGAATCATCCTGCGGCTGTATGAGTATACCAACAGCCGTACGCCTGTAACCGTTTCCCTGGCAAAACCCTGCTCCAAGGTTCAGGAATGTGACCTTTTGGAAAACGCTACAGGAGAAATACCTACGGAAAATGGGCAGTTTTCTTTTGAAATCCGTCCCTATGAAATTAAAACGTTCCGTGTGATTGACTGACAATACTAAACAGCAAGAAAATGTCTGGTGGCTTTGCCACCAGACATTTTTTCTAAAATGAGATTGCTAAAAAAATGAAATAAATATTAGCTAGAATCACTGTTTTTGACGAATTTTATTGCGAATTTCAGGAAAATATGCGATACTAAAATTATCCTGACACCGGTTTGCGAAAGGAAGATTGATGAGATGAAACGATTGCGTTTGACCGCTTGGATAGCCGCTGTGCTGTTGACCGCTTCCTTGTGCGGATGCGGCCTGTTTCCTGAGGAAGAGGAAGTGTTGGCGCCACCGTTGGCAGCGCCTGCCTCCGTTACATATACCACCACTACAGTGGAACGCGGGACAATTGTGGACAGCGTTACCATTTCGGGTACCTTTGTCTCTACAAGTTCTTATGACCTTTCTTTTGAAAAAAGGGCCGGATATCTCAGCGAGATCGCCGTGGAACTGGGCGACGAGGTGAAGGAAGGCCAGTTTTTGGCGCGATTGGATACCGATGCCTTGGAAAAGGACCTGAAACGGCAGGAATTGGTTACAGAACGTGCCCAAATCGCACTGGATGCCGCAAAAACTGCGGAAAATGCTACCGAAACGTCCATCCGTTTGGCAGAAATTGACTATGAGCTGCAAAAGCTACAGCTGGATGAATATCGCAATGAACTTGAAAAGCAAAGCATCTACGCGCCGGCTGACGGTGTAGTCTCCTATATGTCCAAGTTGGGCGTGGGCGAGTATATCGCCGCACGGAGTACGTTTATTCGGATCGTGGACCCTGATTCCCTGCAGATCGAATGCACCGGGGATAAGATTTCCGACTTCCAGCTGGATCAGGAGGTCGTGGTCACATATGAAAATCAGGAATATGCCGGGAAAGTTGTGATGACGCCTGCCAGCGCTCCCTATGAGATGCAGGAGGAGGGAAAAACTTTCGTGAGGATCGTGATCACGGATCCATTGCCGGAAGGAGATCTGTTGGGGAAATCCGCTTCGGTTGAACTGATCCGCGAACGCAAGGAAGATGTCATCGTGATTCCGAGAAACGTTGTTTCCATGTATTCGGGAGAATCCTATGTCCAGGTGCTGGAGGACGGTGTCAAAAAGGAACGGATGATTGAAACGGGAATTAAGAATGTCACTTCCATCGAAGTGGTCAGCGGCCTGGAGGAAGGCGAAGAAGTGATTATTAAATAAGGCGGAGGCTTTGCCATGTTCCGATTTTCGTTGCGAAAAATGCTGAAAAACCGCTGGCTTACCATCAGCCTTCTGATCGGCTACCTGATGGCGGTTGCGATTGTGGCCAGTATGCCGGTTTACAGCCACGCGATCCTTGACAGAATGCTGCAGAAGGATTTAGAGGCAATCCAAACCCGCACCGGCTCTTACCCGGGATTTATATCCGCAGACGCGACACTAAATGCCGGTTCGGGAAACCAATCCGTCAAAAGAGATGCATATCGGGAATACAGCCAGCTTCTGCATGAGGGGTTGCTGGCAGAAATCGGGCTGCCGGTGCAGGAGGATATCGTTTATACCGCTGTGCAAAATGTGCGGATCTCCCGGGAGGGTACGGATGAGGATTCCACCCGGAAAAGCGGAGAAACCGGCAATATCGCCAGCGCCACAGGTTTATTTGAGCATATTACCCTTTTGGAAGGGGAACTGCCGTCAGCTCAGGTAACGGACGGCGTCTTGGAGGCTGTCATCAGCGAAGAGGCGGCAAAAAACTTGAATTGTGCCTTGGGGACTACATATGGCATTTACCGGATCAATTTTTCCGGCGGAAGCACAACTTTGGAATTGGTAACAAAGGTGCATATTACAGGTGTTTTCAAGGCGACGGATCCGGGAGATCTGTACTGGGTAATGCCCCTGTCTACGCTGTCTTCTTCTGTGATGATAGATCCGGACTTGTTTGAGGAGCTGTTTGTCGAGCCGGAAGAGCCCCTGCTGAATAAGGTAACCTGGACCTGCGCACTGGATTATGCGGCGATGACACCGGAGAACTGCGAAGCCATTTTCGAGACAGTGACGCGATATGAGGACGGAAAGCTCTTTCCGCCCAGGCTTCGCGCGCCTTTCTCCACAGTGCTGGAGGAGTACGCACTGAGAAGGCAGGAATTGAGCGCTATGCTCTGGATCATCGAGGTGCCGATCCTGCTGATGCTGCTCTTTTATATATTTATGGTGTCAAGGCTGATCCTGAATTACGAAAAAAATGAAATTGCCGTTTTACAAAGCCGGGGTGCCGCAAAAAAACAGGTTACGGGGATTTATCTGTTTCAGGCGGTGTTTTTATCGGCGACAGCTTTGGTGATCGGCCCGTTTATAGGCATGGCCTTTTGTCAGGTGATCGGCGCCTCCAACGGGTTTATGGAATTTGTCAGCCGTAAGGCGCTGCCGGTCATTTTGACTCTGCCGGCAGTGGAGTATTCCTGCATCACCGCAGGGGTCTTGGTGCTGACGATGCTGGCGGCTGTGGTTTTGAATCGGGAAGGTTCCATTGTCTCGTTTAAACGGAAGAAATCCGGTAAGGCCGGGATGCCGCTGTGGCAGAAACTGTGCTTAGACTTGATTTGTTTGGCTGTGTCCCTGTATGGACTTTATAATTTCCAAAACCGGTTGAAGGTCATTCGGGAAACCGGCGCCACCGCTTCGGATATACCAATCGACTTTTTGCTTTACGGAAGCTCAACCTTATTTATTCTCGGAGCGACACTGCTGTTTTTACGGGTATTCCCTCTTCTGATCCGACTGATCTATCAGGTGGGACGGCGGTTCTGGGGGCCGGTGCTGTACCTGACCCTGTTAAACATATCCCGGTCGGCCAGGCAAAACCAGATGATTTCCCTGTTCCTGATCTTTACCCTTTCGATGGGCGTATTTAACGCAGTCACAGTGCGGACGCTGAACCGCAATGACGAGGACCGGATCCGGTATTCCATCGGGGCAGATATAACTCTTCAGGAAGAATGGCCTTCCACTGGCGGCAATCTGTCGGATTTGGGATTGGGAATGGAGTCCGCTTCGGATGAGCCGGTGTACTATACCGAACCGCGCTTTGCCAAGTATCAGGAAATGGAAACTGCGGAAAGTGCTGCCCGCGTGCTGCGGAAGGAAAAAGTTTCCATTACCGTTAATTCCCAGCGGATTAACGGGGTAACCCTTATGGGAATCGTACCCGATGAATTCGGCCGCACCTGTTGGTTCCGCAACGGCCTGCTGCCGTATCATATCAATGAGTATTTGAACTTGATGGCGTCTGATCCAAGGGCGCTGTTGCTCTCCAACCAGGCCATGGAGCAATATGAACTCCAGCCTGGCGATACGGTCTACCTGTCCATCGGGGACAATAAGGATTCGGTCCAGTGTGTGATCTATGCCGGCATCGATTATTTCCCATCTTTTAATCCGCAAGCTTCCGGCGGCGGAGCAGCCCCCATTTTGGCGGTGGCCAATTTGATCTATCTCCAGCAGGAGACAAAATTGGAGCCTTACCAGGTCTGGCTGAAAAAAGCTCCCGATGTGACGTCAGCGGAATTGTATGCGGAACTCGAAGAGACGGAAGTGCGGATTTCCTCTATGAAGGATGCTTCGGCAGAGGTTACGGAGATGAAAAATGATCCCATGACCCAGGGAATTAACGGATTTTTCACGCTGTCCTTCCTTGTAACGATGCTGATTACCTTCGTGGGATTCTTTATTTACTGGATTTTGGCTATCAAAGGCAGGCTATTGCAGTTTGGGATCCTGCGTTCTATGGGATTATCCCGGATGTCAGTTATCCTGGTGCTGCTGTGGGAGCAGCTCCTGGTGTCGGTGACGGCAATTTTGGCCGGGCTGGGACTTGGGACCTTGACGGCAGAGCTGTTTGCGCCGATTCTGGAATGTAACGTGGATGCCGCGGACCAGATGCTGCCATTCCTTGTGGTGGCCTATCCGGTGGATTATTGGAGAATTGTGGGGATCGTGGCGATTATGATGGCGGCAGCGGCGGCTGTGCTGGGACGGATCGTTTTCCGGCTCCGTGCAGGCGAAGCCCTGAAGCTGGGCGAAGATTAAAGGAGGCGGCAGATATGGAACAAAAAAGCCAGGAACTTATCCGGGCAGAAGGCTTGTGCCGTACCTTTTCCTCTTCCGCAGGGCCCGTACATGCGCTGCAGAATGTGAATCTGTCGATACCGGCCCATGGGCTGACCATTTTAAACGGAAAGTCCGGCTCAGGGAAAACAACCTTGATTAACCTGTTGGGAGCGCTGGACTACCCCTCCCAGGGAAAGGTGTTTTTTGAGGGGCGAGAGGTTTCGGCATTGCCTGAGCGGGCCAGGGATAAAATCAGGCGGACCAGGATCGGATTTGTATTCCAGTCAGTGGCGCTGATTTCCTCTATGACGGCGCTGGAAAATGTAGAATTCGGGCTGCGTGTAGCAGGCTGTCCTGCGGCCGGACGCCGGGAACGTGCCTTGGAATGCTTGGAACAGGTGGGACTTTCCAAACGGGCCGGGCATCTGCCTCAGGAGCTTTCCGGCGGCGAACAGCAGCGCGTGGCAATTGCCCGGGCAATAGCCCACCGGCCGGCGGCAGTATTTGCGGATGAGCCTACGGCACAGCTGGATTCCAATATGGGACTTCAGGTCATAGCGGTACTGAAAAAGCTCATCGAGACTCAGGGCACAACTGTTATTTTGACAACTCACGACCCGGATCTGCTGGAAATCGCGGACAGAGTGTTTACGCTTCAGGATGGGATGCTGGTTTCTGGCCAGGAAGGGGGCGAGCCGGCATGATCATCTGCGAAAATCTGGTAAAAATTTATAAGACCGGTGAAATTGAGGTCGTTGCGCTTCAGGGGTTGGACTTGACAGTGGAAGACGGGGAACTGATGGCAATCATCGGAAATTCCGGTTCCGGGAAATCAACGCTCCTGAATATGCTGGGCGGATTGGATACGCCCAGTGCCGGCCAGCTGGAGGTGGACGGAAAAAATCTGCTGAAGCTGTCAACTCCAGAAATGATGGAATATAAGCGCTCTACAGTGGGATTCATGTGGCAGAATCCCGCACGGAATTTGATCCCCTATCTGACGGCGCAGGAAAACGTGGAGATGCCGCTGCTCATCAGCGGGAAAAAGCCTGGAAAAATGCCGCCGCTTCCCGGAGGGGTCAGCTGCCGGAAGCCAAAGGAGAGAGCAGCCGCATTGCTGGATCTGGTAGGACTTTCCCACCGGCGGAAAAACCGGCTGGCGGAGCTTTCCGGCGGCGAGCAGCAGCGTGTTGCCATAGCCATTGCGCTGGCGAATAATCCGAGGCTGCTGCTGGCCGACGAGCCCACCGGGGCGGTGGATTCTAAGACCACCAAGGAGCTTTTGCGACTCTTCCAGGATTTGAACCAGCAGCTGGGCCTGACCATCGTAATCGTAACCCATGACCGGCTGGTTTCCTCTTTTGTAAACCGTGCCGTTATGATTCGGGACGGACGTACCAGCAGCGAATTTGTCCGCAAAACTGTCAACCTGTCAGGATTGGCGGATCAGCTGGACGATGGGGAAGAGCAAGCGCCGCCGGTAGAGGAGCTTGCAGTTGTCGACCGCTCCGGGCGGGTGCAGCTGCCAAGGGAATATCTGGATGCGTTGGGCGTCACCGGCAAGGATATGCTGAAAACCCATCTGGAGGACGAAAGGATCGTTTTGACGCCGGCCGAAAAGCACCAGGAGGAAAAAGAGTCGGAATCTTCTTGAAAAACGTAACAGTTATGAATATTCCGTGTATAAATAATTGGGAGCGTCTGAAGCTGCGGCTTCCAGATGCTCCCAGTTTCTATATGTGAGGAGAAGCGATATGAAGCGGATAATCAGCATTTTGACAGCGGTGATTTTGTCCGTGGTTATGTTTGCGTCCTGTGGGAAGACAGTGGAGGCTAAGTGGCAGGAGCAGCTGGACTTGGGGATGCGGTATCTGGAAGAAATGGACTACGAAAACGCGATCTTGGCGTTCACCAAGGCCATTGAGGTGGACCCGAACCGCAGCGAAGCCTATGTGGAGCGGGCAAAACTCTACGTCCAGCGGGGCGCGGAAGGCGACCTTGCCTTAGCCGCTGCCGACTATGAGAAAGCCATCGAGCTGGGGGAGGAATCGGTGGATATCTTCCTGGCATTGGCGTCTATCTATGAGGAACTGGGCGACTTGGAGCGGGCGATGGAGGTGCTGCAGCAGGGATACGACCTGACCGGTGCGCCGGAGCTTTCGGAAAAGCTTCAGGCATTGCAGGCAGAGCTGCAAGCCTTGCAGCGTCCTGAAACAGTCACAGTCCAAGGGTATGAAATTCCCACAAATATCAGCAGGCTGATTATGGCAGGACCCGATGACCCCAGCATCGATGAGACAGATGAGGAGGTTTACGAGTATAAATTGACGGAACCCCTAACAGACATCAGCTTTCTTGTATATTTTAAGGATCTGGAACAGCTGGATCTGCGTAATAACCAGGTGGGTGACCTGGGTTCCTTGTCTGGGCTTACAAACCTGGTGCGTTTGGTTTTGGACAGCAATCAGGTTAGCGACATCAGCCCCTTGTCCGGACTTACCAATCTGACACTGCTGAATTTGAGCAACAATCAGGTCAGTGATCTGTCCGCCCTGTCGGGAATGACCAATCTGGTGTCCTTGGATCTGGGGGAAAATCAGGTAAGCGATCTCAGCCCCTTGTCGGGGTTGACGAGCCTGGGAGATTTGTATCTGGCCAATAATCAGATCCGTGATCTCAGCCCCTTATCCGGCCTTACCGGCCTTGAGAGCCTGCATTTGAACGAAAACCAGGTAAGCGATCTCAGCCCTTTGTCCGGCCTTACCAGTCTTGAGGGCCTGTATTTGAATGAAAATCAGGTAAGTGACCTGAGCCCTCTATCCGGGCTGACCAAGCTGGAAACATTGCGTATGGATGAAAATCAGATCGCGAATTTGGAGCCGTTGTCCGGGCTGATTAATCTGACAGATTTGAGATTGGAGAGCAATCAGATCAGCAATGTGGCTCCTTTGGCAGGCCTTTCCAGCCTGGAGGAGATGCATCTGGACGACAACCAGATCAGTGATGCCAGCGCTTTGACAGGGCTTTCCAAGCTGGAATATTTGAATTTGACCGGGAACCCCATCAGTTCGGGCAACGTATCAGCCATGGAGGCTGCAATGCCCAACTGCCATTTTGATTACGATCGTGATTGAGATGATTTGGGCGGAGGATGGTTATGAAGCGGTTTCTTTGCATTTTGACAGCGGTGATACTGTCCGTGGCAATGCTTGCGTCCTGTGGACAGGACGCAAATCCCGAATGGCGGGAGCAATTGAAGCTGGGAAAACATTATCTGAAAGAACGGGACTATGAAAATGCAATTGCGGCTTTCAATAAGGTGATTGAAATCGATCCGGACCGTGCGGAAGCCTATGTGGAGCGGGCACAGCTCTATGTCCAGCGGGACAATGAGGGAGACCTGGCTTTGGCCGGAGTGGACTACGAGAAAGCCATCGAACTGGGGGAAGAGAATACGGAGGTTTTTCTAGATTTAGCGGCCCTCTATGAGCGGCTGGGGTATATCGACTGGGCGCTGGAAACTCTGCGGCAAGGCTGTGACACCACCGGTTCGCCGAAACTGACTGAACGGCTGGAGGAACTGGAACATTTTGCTTGTCCAAAGGCAGGTTCTCCCGGAACAGAATGGCACATTTTACGAAACGGAAACTGTGAAGTGACCCAGAAGGATGAATTGGGCAGGGCCATTGCCGTGGCAGAATATAACGACAATGATAGCTCCGTGTTACGCAATCAGGTGTATACTTACGCCGAGAATGGATACCTGTTAAAGCATGAAACTCTGTATTTCCAGAGCGGTAAAGCCGAAACCATTACATATAGCGGCAACAGTAAGAGGCAGATTCTTTGTCATGAATATTCCAATAAGGAATCAAGGATCGTGGAAAATTATACATACAACGGGGCCAACGTTACCATGATGATTGTGCTGGAAGACGCAGGATATTCGCCGCTTCGGATCAATTATTTATACTCCATGGAAGCTGAAGACCATAAGGCGGAGTTTGGAAGTATAAAGATGCTGCTCGGACAGCACGTAGAATTTTTTGATATTCTGGAATTTGACGCCGGTAACAATCTCGTAAAGCAAACGCGGATGGAATATAACGGAGTATTCTACGAGGAGGTGCAAAAGTGAAACGTTTTATTTGCATTTTGACAGCAATGAGTTTGTGTGTGGCGATGTTTGTGTCCTGTGGCAAAACAGTGGAGGCTAAATGGCAGGAGCAGCTGGATTTGGGAATGCGCTATTTGGAAGAGATGGATTATGAAAACGCAATCTTGTCCTTTAACAAGGCCATCGAGATCGACCCCAGGCAGGCGGA
The DNA here is from genome assembly GCA_944386445.1 of uncultured Clostridia bacterium. Taxonomy (GTDB): domain Bacteria; phylum Bacillota; class Clostridia; order Oscillospirales; family Ruminococcaceae; genus Merdivicinus. Next base: position 9,286 of record CALXBD010000082.1, on the reverse strand, counting down.
ATCCTATCTGGGCCTAGCGGACGCCTATATCATGATGGAAGATTACGAAACGGCCATGGAAGTCCTGCAGCAGGGATACGACGCAACCGGGAGCGATCTGCTGGAAGACAAATTGGAGGATATGCGCAGCGGCAATATTGTGGATTTCCGCGGGCGGGTCCTGCAAAAGACGGTCTATGAAGACGGGGAGGCCGTGTACATTTATACCTACACCTACAACGAGGACGGCTATGAGGTGGGGTTTGACTGCGAGTGCTTCAAAGAAGGGGAGGAAGACTACTACGGCGTGGTGGAAGAGTTTTCCGAAAACGGCGCCCCCTACCGGTATAACTACTACTCTGCGGACGGCAGCCCCCTGGAAACATGGGACATCATGACCTTCAATGACCAGAAGCAGGAGATTCGCCGGGAAAAATATTGGGGCGGAGAGCTCTCCATGGTCGGCGAATATTTTTATGATGGCCAGGGAAGGCAAAGCGGCTGGAAGTGCTACATGGATGGGGCGCTGGAAAGCTACTGCGAAAACACATACGATGAAAACGGCCGTCTGACGGGGGAAATAATTTATAATCCTGATGGTACAGTTCGAAGCCAATCTGTGTTTCAGTAAAGAAATGTTGCAAAAAGGTTTATCAGCATTCCGGGCGCAGCGGTTTTGCTCGCGGGAATGCTCTTCTCTTGAGTGATTTATGAAAGGAACAGGTGAATTGTATGGAAAAATACGCTGCCCCGGAGCTTGTCTGGAAAGATCGGAAGCACTTTATGTGGTTCCCCTGGAGTTTCACCCGCTACTCCCTGGACGAAAACCGTCTGTATATTGACAAGGGCTTGCTCAACATCAAGCATGACGAGGCACTTCTTTACCGAATTGTGGACATCTCCATGAGCCGCACTCTGGCTCAGCGGATTTTTGGCACAGGCAGCATCGTGTTGTACACCAAGGTGGATGTTTCCGGGGAGATTCTCTTGAAAAACATCAAATCCGTCAAGCAGGTAAACCGGATGCTTTCCGACATGATCGAAAAGGCACGGAACCGGAAGCGGGTGGTGGGTAAAGAGTTTTACAGCTCCGACGATTTTCCCGGCGAGGACGACCCGGACGAAAATTGAGGGCCGACCACGAGTAAAAATGATAAAAACGGGGGAACTGTATGAAACGGTTTATCAGTGTCTTGACAGCGATGATGTTGTCTGCGTTAATGCTTTTTTCCTGCGGCAAGAGCGTGCAGGAGAAATGGCAGGAGCAGCTGGACTTAGGCATGCGGTATTTGGAAGAGCTGGACTATGAAAACGCGATTCTGGCCTTTACCAAGGCAATTGAAATCGACCCTAGGCAGACGGAACCTTATGTCCAGCGTGCGGGGGCCTATCTCTCCACCGGGGAAACCGACGAAACGTTGGCAGCTGCTTTGGCTGACTATGAACAGGTGCTGGAACTGGACGAAACCAATGAAAATGGTTACCTGGGTCTGGCCGATGTGTACATCCGGATGGGTCAGTATGAAAAAGCACTTGAGCTGCTGCAGGATGCACTGAATACGGTGCCGGGTTCTCAGGCCATCGCCGACAAGCTGGAGGATATGGAAAATGGTATCTTCGCCGACGCTGCCGGCCGGGAAAGAAGAACGGTTTACTATAATGCGGATGGAGTCATCGAAAGCTATCACGACAACTTCTACAATATTCTGGGTCAACGGACCGGCTGGGAGATCTATACTTATCTTTCTGAAGACGGGACACGTATGGATTCTCCTGTTTTGGAAACCGTTGCGGAAGTGGAGTATGGGGAAGATGGCCTGATCACTGCTTACTACTTTTATGATGCCCAGGGGCAGATGAAATGGCGGGATACCTTCACCTATGAGAACGGCCTGAAGACCGAACAGCATCGATATACCCCCGACGGCGTGTTAGACTGCTATTTTTTGTTCTATTATGATGACCAGGATCGCCAAATCCGCTACGAGGGATATCACGCAGAGGGGGATATGTATGGCTATTGGATCAGTGAGTACGATGAAGCGGGAAATCTGATTAAAGAAACATCCTATGATGCGGACGGAAACGTAAACGGTTATCAATTGAACGAATGAGGAGAATTTTATGAAACGGTTTATCAGTGTCTTGGCAGCGATGATGATGTCTGCGTTAATGCTTTTCTCCTGCGGCAAGACGGTAGAGGCCAAATGGCAGGAGCAGCTGGACTTAGGTATGCGGTACTTGGAAGAGATGGATTACGAAAACGCAATTCTGGCCTTTACCAAGGCAATTGAAATCGACCCCAAACGGACGGAAGCTTATGTGGCTCGAGGCGGCGCGTACATTTCCAGTGGTGAGAACGCGGAAAACCTGGCTGCGGCTCTGGCAGACTACGAGGCAGTACTTGACATCGACGAGACCAATGCCGACGCCTGGCTGGGGATTGCGGACGTCTATATCCGGCAGGGAGAATACGACAAAGCGCTGGAAGCCCTGCAGGAGGCTCTGGAAAAGACCGGCAACGATCAGGCCATAGCGGATAAAATCGCGGAAATGGAAAGTGGCAGCTTTATCGATTCCTCCGGGCACATACGCCGGATGAGTTCTTATGACGCAGACGGTGCGCTGACCTTTTATCACACCTACACTTATGATGATCAGGGACGGCAAGCGTCTGTGACTTCTTTTGACGCCTCCGGGAACCAGACCGGACATGTGGACTTGTCTTACAATGAAGACGGATCCCCTTTGGCCTCATATGGCTGGGCATCCTCCAGTGGGGAAATTTCCCCTATTTATATTACCTATGACGAAAACGGCCGGAAAGTGAGAGAGGAGCATTGCAGCTCCTCAGGCGAAGTGTCGGCGATTTTCCTTTGCCAGTATGACAGCCAGGGCAACCTGATCCGGGAGGATCAATGCGGCCCCGACGGGGAGACCTATGGTTATTATATCTATACCTATAACGATGCCGGGCAGGAAATCCGGCGGGATGATTATGATGCATACGGAGAACTGTCTGAGTATATGACCTCAGAATATGACGAGAGTGGCCGGCGTGTCCGGTACAACAGCTATGCCGCAGATGGCACACTGCACTGGTCTCAGGTATCCCGTTATGGAGAGGACGTTTCCTATCTGGGCTTTGACCAGTATGACGGGGAAGGCAACTTGATTCGGTCTGTAGTTAATGAATGAAGGAGAATGCAGTGATGAAAAGAATAACGGCTTTTTTGGTAAGTATTCTTATTTTTGCGGCTGGTCTTGTCTCCTGCGGCAAGACGGTGGAAGCCAAGTGGCAGGAGCAACTGGACTTAGGTATGCGGTACCTGGAAGAGATGGATTACGAAAACGCAATTCTGGCCTTCACGAAGGCTATTGAGGTAGACCCCAACCGCAGCGAAGCCTATGTGGAGCGGGCAAAGCTCTATGTTCAGCGGGGCGCGGAAGGGGATTTGGCCTTAGCTGCTGCCGACTACGAGAAGGCCATCGAGCTGGGCGAGGAAACGGTGGATGTCTTCCTGGCGCTGGCAGTTATCTACGAGGAACAAGGGGACTTGGACAAGGCTCTTGCTATCATTCAGCAGGGTTGCGACCTGACCGGCGCGCCGGAGCTTTATGAAAAGCTACAGGAGATGCAGGAGACAGGCGAACCGGAAGGGGCAGAACCGGAGGGCGAAGCGGAAGCATCAGACCCGGCCAGCCAGCGGCAGCCCCTGGAAGGGTACCCGAAAACGGAGCGGAGGGACAATGACGATGGTTCCTACTGGCTTTATGAATACAACGAATTTGGACAGCTAATTCAAGAAACGTATTACCTGGCGGATGATACGCTGGACAGGAGCTATGAGTACACCTATAATGACGCCGGTTATCTGACACAGGAGGTTTATACCAACGAAAATCCCAGCGACTCCGGCTCTGCTTCTACTGTAACCAACTACAGCGGTGACGCCCTGGAACGGAAGCTGGATGAAACCATCTATTGGGCCAACGGAAACACCGACCATTTTGCGTATGACTATCAGGGCCTGCAGGTCTCCATATCCATCCGGGTAGAGGAAGCTGATGGCACAGTTTTTGAAGCTGTGGTTCCCTATACCATGGAGAATGAAGAAAATCAGGTTACCTGGACCAGTATGAGCCATTCATCTGATGGAATAAATTCCCTGAAAGTCACAGAATTGGATGCGGATAAGAATGAGATCAGGACCGTGAAGCTGAATCCGGATGGAAGTATTGATGAAGAATAAGGAAAAATAAAAGAAATTTTTTCAAAGTACTTGTAAATGCTGTCGGGATAGGATATCATGTGACTGACAGCTGGTTTTGACAGCGGGAAAGGAGTATCATTATGCGGATTGAATGTATGCAGGAAGACGTGACTTGCCCGGTTTCGCCGGTAGAAGGTCATGCGGCAAGCCTGCTTCCCAAAGGAAAGCAGTGGAAGCTGGTTTGGAACGACGAGTTCGACGGAGATACCTTGGATGAAACCAAGTGGAGCTATCGCACCTATTACTGGGGACAGAAATCGCCTACCTTTACCGATCATGAGGGCGTCGAACTGGACGGAAACAGTCATATGCGGATGTACCTGATCTGTGAAAATGGCCAGTACCGGTCTCCTCACCTGCAGACCGGCTCCAATTCCTTTGATATCCCCCGGGATACAGATGGCTTCTGGCCTTTGGGCAAGATGGAAAAGCCTAAATTCATGCACCGGTTCGGCTATTATGAGATCCGCTGCCGCCTGCCGAAAAACGACGGCTGGCATGCGGCATTTTGGCTCCAGACCCCCTCTATCGGTACTGCGCCGGACCCCAGGTTCTGTGGTGTGGAATGCGATATCATGGAGAACTACCGCCAGCATACTGAGGGGAAAATCGTCTGCGGCAACGGCTGGGGCGGATACGGAAAAGACTGCGTCTGGCCGGGACATTTTCAGGTCCCCTACCGGGAAACGGCCGACGGCTGGCATTATTATGGCGTGGACTGGTCCCCGGAGGGCTACTCCTTTTATATGGACGGCGTCCTGGTGGGAATGCAGAACCCTCCGGAATGTCCGGTTTCCCATGTGGAACAGTTTATCCTTGTCACTACCGAATGTCACGGGTACCATACGCCGCTGCGGGGAGCGGGAAACCGTCTGGGACTGGATGAGTTTAGCCAGGTGGAAGGCGTACAGGCTTCTGCATATGATGCCCAGTCTGGCTATGTTATGACAAACCAGCCGGTGGAAGCTTTGAAAAAAGCTGTGCTCCCGGATTGGTTTGAGGTCGATTTTGTAAGGGTCTATGATCAGGTCCGATAGAGGCTTGTGAAAATTTACTGCCGGGAATGGCAACGGAACGGATCCCCTTTTAAATAAGAAATGTTACAATCATTTTGATTTGCCGCCTTGTTCTTGTGGCACAGCTGTGATACAATAAGTGCAGAACCCTTTGTCCTTGAATGACTTACAAAATGAGACAGGAGGCGCTTTATTTATGAAAATAGTTGTAATTGGCGGCGTTGCTGCCGGAACGAAAGCGGCTGCCAAACTCAAACGCGAGGATCGCAGCGCGCAGGTCAAGGTACTGACGAAAAGCACCGATATTTCCTATGCCGGATGCGGGCTGCCCTATTATGTGGGCGGCTTGATCGGCTCAAGAGATGAACTGATCGTCAACACACCCCAGAAGTATATGGGTCTTACCGGAGCGGAGGTCGTAACCGGCTGTGAAGTCACCGCCGTGGACCCGGCCGCTAAAACCGTTACGGCCGTGAAAAACGGGGAAGTGTTTACAGAAGGTTATGACAAACTGATTATTGCTTCCGGTGCTACCCCCGTTGTCCCGGATATGCCCGGCAAGAATTTGCCAGGTGTATTTTGCATGCGGACTCCCGATGACGCAATTACCTTGCTGAATTACGTAAAATCCAATCAGTGCCGCAGCGCGGCTGTGGTAGGCGCAGGCTTTATCGGCCTGGAAGTGGCAGAAAACCTGATGGCAGAAGGCGTTTCGGTGACGGTGGTAGATGCCGCGTCCCAGATCATGCCCAATGCCTTTGATCCGGAAATGGCGGATTATGCCAAACGCAAATTGAAGGATGCCGGCCTTCGGATCGTCACCGGTTCCAGGATCGTTTCTGTCAGCGGCGACGCCAAGGCGACAGGTATCGTTACGGATAACGGAGCGATTCCTGCGGATGTAGTGGTTTTGGCAATTGGGATTCGCCCGGCAACAGCTTTTCTGGAAGGGACAGGCATCGAAACCGTTAAGGGAGCTGTGGTAACAGATCCGTATATGCAGACCAATCTTCCCGATATTTACGCGGTAGGAGATTGCGCTATGGTTCACAACCGGATTACCGGGAAACCCCAGTGGTCTGCGATGGGTTCTACCGCTAACATCGCTGCCAGAGCAATGGCTAAGCATATGATGGGCGGCAATGATACATACGGCGGCTGCTTCGGTACGGGTGTGGTAAAGCTGCTTCCTCAGCTGAACGCGGGACGTACCGGCCTTACAGAGACTCAGGCAAAGGCGGAGGGCTTTGAGCCTGTTTCCGTGGTTTGTGTCACCGATGATAAAGCTCATTATTATCCCGGCAGTTCTTTCTTTATCACAAAACTGATTGCAGACAAGCAGTCTCATCAACTGTTGGGTATCCAGGTGATCGGCGCAGGCGCGGTAGACAAAATGGTGGATATCGCGGTCACCGGTTTGGCCGCTAAAATGGCGCTGGAAGATTTCGATACCCTGGACTATGCCTATGCGCCGCCATTTTCTACGGCAATTCACCCCTTTGTTCAGGCGTGCTATATTCTGGAGAATAAGCTGGCCGGCGAATTGGAGAGCATGACTCCCGCCGAATATGCTGCCGGAGCCGCAAAAGGATATAAGGTAATTGACGCACTGCCTACCCAGACGATCCCCGGTGCGAAATGGGTGGACCTCGCTAAGGTCAACGGACCTGTGGAAGGACTGGCTCAGGATGAAAAGCTGCTGCTGGTGTGCGCTCGCGGAAAACGCGGGTATTTCCTGCAGAATCGCCTGAAAGCAGCTGGCTACACCAATACGAAAGTCTTGGAGGGCGGTATTACCTTCAATCAGGTCAAGGTGGAGATGCCCGACGGCGCGCTGCCTCCGGAGGAGATCAAACGGGTCAAAGGGCTGGGATGCCTGCAGGATAAGCGGTATCCGGATCACTTCAATGTTCGGGTCATCACCCGGAACGGAAAGCTGACCAGCGCGGAACAGCGTACGGTAGCTGAGGCAGCCGAAGAATTCGGTTCCGGTGAAGTGACGATGACAACTCGGCTCACTTTGGAGATTCAGGGCGTTCCTTATGCAAATCTGGAGCCGTTGATGGATTACCTGGCACAGAGGGGCCTGGAAACCGGCGGTACCGGTTCGAAAGTGCGTCCTGTGGTTTCCTGCAAGGGCACTACCTGTCAGTATGGACTCTGCGATACCTTTGCGTTGAGTCAGAAACTCCACGAAATGTTCTATGTAGGCTATCATAATGTGTCTCTGCCCCATAAGTTCAAATTGGCAGTAGGCGGATGCCCCAATAACTGTGTCAAACCGAATCTGAATGATTTGGGGATCATCGGCCAGCGGATACCGGAGCCGGATCTCTCCAAGTGCCGCGGATGTAAGGTCTGCCAGATTGAAAAGGTATGTCCCATCCATGTCGCGACTTTGAAGGACGGCAAGTTGTCCATTGACCCCAATACCTGCAACCACTGCGGCAGATGCGTAAATAAGTGCCCCTTTGGAGCGGTCAGCGAAAGCACCTATGGCTACAAGATCTATATCGGCGGCCGTTGGGGCAAGCGCGTGGCAGAAGGCCGTCCGCTGTCCAAGATCTTTACCAGCGAAGCGGAAGTTTTGGAGATCGTGGAAAAAGCGATTCTGTTCTTCCGGGACGAGGGAATTTCCGGGGAGCGTTTTGCGGATACCATCAACCGCTTGGGCTTTGACTATGTAGAAGATAAACTTCTCAATGGCAAGCTGGATAAGGAAGCGGTTATGCAAAAGACGGTCATCGGCGGAGCCTCCTGCTGACTTGACTTGCCCGTCAGGGCAGAGAAAAATATGATTTGATCGTGCGGGAAGATGTCTGATCAGGTTAAATCTTTTTTGATTGCCTGGTGGATTTCTTCCCGCATTTTTATGACGTCGTCATAATGTTCCTGACCGTACTTTTTAACCGTGGAAATGGTAGCGTCGGAAAGAACAATGACGTAGAAACCGTCAGTAGTATCTACAAATACAGACTGTCCGGTATGGCCGCAATGGCCGATACTTCCTGTTTTGAAAAGCCCTCCTGCTTGAGAATACCGCTCATCTACATAGAGAAAGCCCAGCCCTCTGGATTCTGAAAGATGCCCGGTATAGTTCTGTATGGCCAAATCGAAAGTCTCCCTTCGAATCAGCGGTTGACCAAAATGCTGCAGCATTGCCACATAGCGGGTCAGGTCGAACATATTGGAAAAAATACCAGCGTTTCCGGCAACTCCCCCAAGGAACCGGCAATTATAATCATTCACCATGCCGATTTCTTCTTTGGAAAGATTGCTGTTCACGATATCGCGGGCGTTGCCGGGAAGAAATCCGGTGGATTCCATTTGCAGCGGCCCGGCGATATATTCTGAAAATATTTTATCCAACCGGCCACCGAAGATTTTTTCTAAAATCTTTCCCAACAGAATAAAGGCAGGACAGCTGTACAGAACCTCACTGCCAATTGGCACATCCAAGGGCAGACTTAAAATATAGTTCTGAATCGTATCGTAGCTGTTGCCGGGCTGGCACAGGGATTTATGGCCAATTCCCATGGTGTGGGTCAACAAGTTTTCAATGGTGAGGGGCTCTTTATCAGCAGGACAGGTGAAGAATCTTGAAACCTTATCCTCCACGGAAAGTTGGCGACGGTCTATTGCCAACAAGCACAAAGAAGTGGTTGCCACAATTTTTGTTACCGAAGCCATATCAAACAGCGATAATTGAGAAACGCTACCGGATTTTGAGTGATACGTTTCATAAAAGGTGACATCACCTTTGCCGATTTTCACAGCAATGTTTTCAATGGCACCATCCGTCATAAGTTTTTCAAGACGACTTTCCAGATTTTTCATATACTCACTCCTTCAGATTGTAAAAACATTATAACACACACGAGCTTTTTTTCACGGCCATAGAGGATGACCGTGATGAGAATAGACATAATCTTGAGGCACAGACTGATCAGCAGCGTCTCTATGGACAAGCCGAGCAGTTCGCCAATGCCCATCGTTTCCATGCTGGCACGCATTTGT
>CALXBD010000081.1 GCA_944386445.1 uncultured Clostridia bacterium | reverse complement strand
AATCAGGAAATTCCCATGACCGACGAGGCGCTGGACGATTATGTCCGCACCTTGAAGGAGTATGGGCTTAAAAATGCCAGCCGAACAGGCGGCAGCCTTTCAGAAAAAGAATGGGCAGATATGGCTGAGCGCATCCGCCAACAGAAAAAATAGAAAACGGTGGGCTTCGTACAGTCAGAAAATAAAGGAGTTTTGATTATGGGTGCAGACAAAAAGAGCGCGGTTACAGACCTCATGGAACAGGGCAAGCTGAAAGGCAAGCTGACAACCAAGGAAATTACCGATGCGCTGGAGGAATTGGATTTCGATGTGGAGCAGATGGATAAGCTCTACGACTCGTTGGAGAGCCTGAACATCGAAATTATTGAGGATTATAATCCGGAACAGGATTTGGATCTCAACCTCAACCTGGACGAGGTCTTGGAAGAGGTGGAGGACGATAGCGTCCTGACGGCTGAGGGTATTAATATTGATGACCCAGTTAAGGTTTATCTGAAGGAGATCGGTCGGGTACCGTTGCTTACCAATGAGGAGGAGCAGGAGCTTTCCGAACGGATGGCAAAGGGCGATATCAGCGCACGGAAGCGTCTGAGCGAAGCAAATCTGCGGTTGGTGGTCAGTATCGCCAAACGGTATGTGGGCCGCGGAATGCAGTTTTTGGACCTGATCCAGGAAGGAAATCTGGGGCTTATTAAGGCTGTGGAAAAGTTTGACCACACCAAAGGGTTCAAATTTTCAACCTATGCTACTTGGTGGATCCGTCAGGCTATCACCCGTGCAATCGCGGATCAGGCTCGTACTATCCGGATCCCGGTCCATATGGTGGAAACGATTAACAAGGTGAAAAAAGTCAGCTCTCAGCTGCTGCATAAAAACGGCCATGAGCCTTCTGCAGAGGAAATCGCTGCTGAATTGGATATGTCGGTGGATAAGGTGCGGGAAATTTTGCGGGTTTCCCAGGAACCGGTTTCGCTGGAAACGCCAATCGGTGAGGAAGAGGACAGCCATTTGGGCGATTTTATCCCCGATGATGATGCGCCTTCCCCGGCAGATGCAGCCTCGCATACTCTGCTCAAGGAGCAGTTGGGAGGTGTGTTGAGTACGCTGACACCTCGGGAGGAAAAGGTTTTGCGGCTGCGCTTTGGCCTTGAAGATGGCCGCAGCCGTACGTTGGAAGAGGTAGGCAAGGAGTTTAACGTTACCCGTGAACGGATTCGTCAGATCGAAGCCAAAGCTTTGCGGAAGCTGCGTCATCCCAGCCGCAGTAAAAAACTGAAGGATTTTCTGGACTGATTTTACAGGCTTCCGGCAGAGCCTTATATGCTGCCGGGAAAGCGAGTTGAATTATGCATATTACATTGGAATCAGATTATGCCCTGCGAATCGTCTATTTCCTTTTGGAATACGGAAAAAGGGCAGATGCGGCTTTGGTTTCGAGGGAAACAGACGTTACACTGCGGTTTGCGCTGAAAATTCTTCGCAAGCTGGTGGCAGCGGGATTGGTAAAATCGTTTAAGGGCGCTATGGGCGGCTATGAAATGGCAAAAGCGCCGGAAGAGATTTCCATGGGGGACGTTATCGAAGCAATTGAGGGGGTTTACCGGCTTAGCCGGTGCCTGAATCCTCAGGTAGGCTGCTCACGGAAACAGGAAAATTTCTGCCCGATCCATAAGGCCTTTGGGCGAATCTCTGATTCGGTCAGGGAAATGCTGGAGCGGGAAACATTTGACAAACTTTTGGCGGAAAAGGATTCCTGCTGCGAGAAGTGATACTATAAAACGCGCATGACCATATGGTCATGCGCGTTTTGCAGTTGATATTAAAATATATAAAGTATTTTCACGCGTCTTCCGGATTATTTTTCATTTTTTCGTTGGGTTCTTCTGCTTGGATGCGGTCCGGACCTTCAGATGCGGCAATTTGCAGCCCATAGATGGAACATCTGCCGCTGAACAGCCGGGCAGCGGCGCAGGCAATAAAGAAGAAGGGGAGCCATTGGAATCCGAAAACCTCTCCACCGATCAGAAGAGGCGCCAGAAACGTGTTGGTGCCACCGCCGAAAACGCAGATATATCCGACCGCAGCGGCAATAGGCGCAGGAATTCCAAACAGGGGAGCAAGTATGATCCCCAGACAGGCTCCAATCGAACAGAGCGGTGTCACTTCGCCACCCTGAAATCCTGCTGCCAAAGTTAAAATGGTTAAAATTCCTTTCAGCGCGAAATCCCAATAATAAATTTTGCCTTCACCGAAAGCAATCTGGATCAAGTTGCTGCCCGGTCCGGAATAACGACCGGTGTAGAATACTAGCAACAGGATACTGAGAGTAACACCCATAACCGCGACGCGGATCAGTGGGTTGGGAAATTTTTTATTCAGCAGCCGATGTGCAGCGGATAGTCCCCAGGCAAAACATCCGCCTGCAAGGCCGCAGATTGCGCCCAGAATTAGAAATTGTATCAAAAGAAGAGGTGTGATAGCTTCCGCAGCCGGAAGGGCATATGTAAAGGGCTCCAGACCGAGCATCTTTGAGACGGCACAGGCTGTGAACGATGCAGTGAGCGCAGGCAGCAGCGCATGATAAATCAGTTTTCCTGTCACCAAGACCTCCATAGCAAATAAAACAGCCGCTACCGGGGTGCCAAACATTCCGGAAAAACCGGCAGCCATACCGGCTACCAGCAGGATTCTGGCTGCATCGGGAATGGGCAGCTTGCGGCCGACCCAGTGGGAAATAGAAGCGCCAACCTGTACTGCGACGCCTTCTCGCCCGGCACTGCCGCCGAAAAGATGTGTCAGCCAGGTCGCCGCAATGCTGAGAGGAATCAAGCGCAGAGGGATCTGCTGAGGTTCCCCCTGACCTGCCCGGAAAACCAGATCCATTCCGCGGGCATTCTTTCCAGCGAGCTTTCCCGTACAGAAAACGATCACGATTCCTGCCAGCGCCAAAAACGGAATAAAATACCACGGATGCGGGTTCCTTATGTTTGCCACCAGTTCAAGCCCTTTTTCAAACAGAACATCAATAGCTCCGATGGCAGCCCCCAACGGTACAGCAATAACTGCCAGTATCAGCAAAATTCCATAACGCGCTCCAATATCCCGAATTTTATCTCCCACAATTGTTTCCTCCCGAATGTCCGGCAGACGCAAAAAAAGCAGGTGACCTTTTCTGCGCATTACGCATAAAAGTCATCAGCTTGTCTGGCGGTTTTCCAATAACGAAATTTTCTGTTTCGTTCCTGGACAAATTATCTGTATTATAGCACATTTAGCAAGTTCCTGCAAGGAAGTTACTACATTTTTCAGGCGAAACCCAGATTTTTGGCAGAATCTATGTCAATTTCATATTTCAGGGATATGGAATTGGCATTTTTTATTTTGGTCGCTTTTTGGTAAAATAGAAAAAGAAATCAAGCTGATTCAGGAGGAATCTTTTATGAATAAACATGGAACTTTGCACCGCGAACAAAGGGCGGAGGCTTTTTCGACCATGGCGTTTCTTGCCATGTCGGGAGGCCTTCAGGATGCTTATTCCTATTGTGTGCGGGGCCATGTTTTCGCTAATGCACAGACGGGCAACGTGGTTTTGATGAGCGGGCATATGTTTTCCGGGGAATGGGGGGCTGCGCTCCGATATCTTATACCACTGCTGGCGTTTGGATTGGGGGTTTTAGCGGCTGAATTGGTCCATCGGAAGTACCAGGAACAGGCGCTGCACTGGAGACAAGTGATCCTGCTGGGGGAAATTGTATTGCTTTTCGGTGTGGGATTTCTTACATCGCAGCTGGACGCGGTGGCGAATGCGGTCGTCTCGTTTACCTGCGCCATGCAGGTTCAGACTTTTCGCAAGGTGAAGGGAAGCGCGTGTGCCAGCACGATGTGCATCGGAAATCTGCGAAGTGGTGTAGATCTGCTTTGTGAGGGATTGAGCGAAAAGAAGAAAGACGCGCTTTTAAAGTCGGCACGGTATTTTGCCGTAATTCTGTTCTTCGCTTTGGGTGCAGGAATAGGAAGTGTCTTTTCAGGTTTCTGGGGCAGATATTCCATCTGGGCAAGTTGCCTTCTGCTGCTGATCAGCTTCTTGCTGATGTTTGGACGAGAAGACTTTCAGTATATTCAGAACAAGGGAAGAAAATGAGATGCAAACTGATGTCAATAACATTTTTAAATAATTAATAAAATATTTACAAATAAAATTAGCACTCAACTATTGACAGTGCTAATTTTTGGTGCTATACTATAATCGTACTTAAGAGAGGGGTCAAAAGAAGAGATCCTTCCTAAGTGCAAAAGGTAACAACAACATAGAATTGATAGGAGGAATGATGTATGTTACCAGTCATGTACAGTGAAAACCTTTTCGATGATTTCTTTGATAATGTTTTTGATATGGCTCCTTGGGGCCGCCGCAATCCGCTGTATGGCAAGAACGGTAAGAACCTCATGAAGACCGACGTCCGGGAGACAGAAAGCTCTTATGAGCTGGATATGGATCTGCCGGGATTTAAGAAAGAGGAAGTCCAGGTAAAGCTGGAGAACGGTTATCTGACGATCAGCGCCTCGAAAGGTCTCGACAAAGACGAGAAGAACAAAGAGGGCAAATATATTCGTCAGGAACGTTACACCGGTCAATGCAGCCGGAGCTTCTATGTAGGCGATGATATTGAACCGAAGGATGTCAGCGCTAAATTTGAAGATGGTATCCTTACGATCAAACTCCCTAAGAATCCCCCGAAACAGCTTCCGAAGAGCGGATCAGTAACAATTGAATGATTCGAAATCTAAATCCGAAAGCCCCCTGCCTTTATAAAGGCAGGGGGCTTTGTTATACACAATCAGTTTCAAGTCAGAGAAAAGGTAGCCAGAACGGCCAACGCGATATCATAAATTTGATCGGCGCGTTCCAAGGTCTTACAGACGCTGACATTTTTAGGAGCAGTCAGAGAACGGCGGAGTTCTTGCGCTGGCTCCTTACCCAGACAGTCTTCCAGAAGACCTGTTTTTTCCAGAACCCAAGTTAGGAGAATTGCTTCCTGATCAGGTGTCGCGGTAAGCAAATTTTTCCTGCAGGCATCAGCGGCGGCGGAATCTGCCGTAAGACGGCGAGTTTGGATACCGAAGATACCTTTATGGACAGTTTCAGTTGCAAAACCGCGGTCAATCAGGGCTTTCTCTGTTTCCTCAGCCAGAGCATCGCCCCAATGAGTAAATACGCTTGTAAGAACCATATCCATAGAATTTCCGTCGGCAGCTGCTTTTAACAGCGGAGAAAGGTAAGAAAGCTCTTTGGGCAGCGGTTCTAAAGAGGGAGGCATTAAGCCTGCTTCTTCCAGTTCATACAGTCCAAGGACGGTCAACCCAGTCAGATAGTTTCTGCGGAAAAGAGTATCGCTTTTTCCGGCGGCAACCCCCAGAAGGGCATATTGCAAGACGACAGATTCATTCATAAAGATTCCTCCCAGAAAAAAATGTTATGCTATATGATAAGCTCCTGCCACTGCTTCAGAAAAGCAGCAGCCAGGCGGCGTACAGCTGTATCCGGCATTTTTTGCACCTGATAGAAGATTGAAATTTCTGCGCGATTCCCGTAATCGAAAATGCGGAAGGAAAAGGGATTATGCACCCCAACACACTCAAAGGACATGGGATTTGACCAGAGACTGCCTTTAGGAAGCTTTTGGTAGTCAAAAATAGCACTGTTCCCAAGGATGTTTTCGGTTCCATGTACCTGCCAAAAACCATGTTCCTGGCTGCGGAGGACTTTCATATGTCGATCTGTTAGACGCACCTGTTCAGGAAAATCGGTGGTGCGCTCTTCGCAGGCAAAAGGCAGCGGAAATGAGAAATAGCCGATGGTTCCTGCAGCTTTCAGATGGCTTCGTCCGGAGGTGTAAAAAAGCAGCGACGCTTGAGGCTGAGACTGAAGAGCTCGCAGGAGCGTAAATAAAGTGGGAAACTCTTCCAGCTGCTGTCGGCTGCAGAAGTCTTTTAATTGTTTGTAATGACCGTCAGGAATTTTACAGCAAAACTGACGGCTCTCTTTTTCGCCTGCAAAGCAGAGCGGAGCCGAATTTCCCAACTCTTCCGGCGCATCAGGCAGGTATTCTGTCCGTTTTCTCCAGTCAAACGGCTGAATTTGGGGTATCAGCTGTTCCCAAAAGGCCTTTTGTTTCCGGATTTCATCCCCCTGTACCATGTGAGAAAAGGCCAGGCCGCAGTCCAGAAAAGCTGTATCTGCCTGAACTGGAAGCTGGCCGAGGTAACGGCGTTCTAATTCCTCCAGAAAAAGGATTAGGGACTGATAGTCAAAAATTCCATGATGAACAGAGAGAACCAAAAGATTTTTTCCTTTTCCTCTGCAGAAAATCATCCGGCAAAGCGCTTGAGAATCCCAGCTTAAGTCTTCCAGCTGCGGCAGAAGCCAGCCCATTTTTCCCTCATCCAGTTCTGTCAACAACTCGCCGGCGGACTGATGAATAAGATCAGCTTCCGGACATTCTACCAGCTGTCCTGTAGCTGGAGCATGATCAGATTTTTCCATCCGGAGGCGTCCTCCGGAATAGGAAAAGCGGATACGGAAGGCATCATGGGCCTGTTGAATCTCCAAAAAAGCGCGGTTCAGCCGGGTAAATTCCACTTGGGCGGAAAGGGGTAGGAGATAGATCATCTGGTTAAAAAGCGGAAAAAGATGTTGGCTGCGGTTTACCTGTTCCAATCGGATCAGATAACTCTGCATGGGGAAGGCGGGAACTGTACGGAGTTTCCGTGCGGAATGGGAATTTTCTGTTCGCGGCAGGCCCGTTTCTACCATATGGACGATTTCTTCCGGGGTAAGCCGAATGTTCCAGGCGGCGGCATCCAATTCCACCGGAAATTTCTGTTCCAACGCTGCCAGCAGCGAAATTGCTCCCAGAGAATCAATGCCCTGGGCCATAAGGCTGATTCCCGCCACGGGTTCTCGGCCCACAGCTTCCCGAAAACAGGAGGTAACGCCTCTGGTGATCGGATTTTCAGAGAGAATTTCTGTAGGTTTCGGCAAGGCGGCACGATCCAATTTCCCGTTGTTGTTCAGCTGAAAATCCTTCACGGCAATAAACTGCTGCGGGATCATGTAGTCCGGCAAAGTTTTGGCCAGCAGGGTCGGCAGCTTTTCCGGCAGGATTCTGCTCCCGGGCTGAAGCGTATAATAAGCCGTCAACTGTTGGTGATCTGGGGGTGTCCCGGTCAGCAGGACTTTGCAGATGGCAATCCCTTCAAGCGACTCCAAAGCGTGTTCAATTTCTCCCAGCTCCATACGGTAGCCTTTGAATTTTACTTGGTGATCTATGCGGCCTGCATAATAAAGTTTTCCGTCTTTTCCCCAGTAACCGCGGTCTCCGGTCCTATACATCGTTTGGCCGGGAATCAGCAGGTCAGGCCGGAATGCTTTGGCAGTCAATTCTTCCTCGTGAATGTAGCCCAAACCTACGCCTGCTCCTGCAATCCAGATCTCACCGGTATCTCCCGGGCAGATCAAATGTTGTTCTTCATCCAAAACGTAAATTCTCGTGCCTCCGATAGGGGTTCCCAAAGGAATCACAGGGCAATCGTTTTCGATCTGCCGGGTCATGGGAAAGAGAACGGTTTCTACTGTACATTCAGTTGGACCATAGCAGTTGATAACCAGACAATCCGGACAGAAGCTGAAAAAGGTATGAATAATTTCTTTTTTCAGTTCCTCTCCCGCTGAAAAAAAGAGTTTTAGGCGAGGCGCTTTGTCCGGGTTGGCAGCCAGAAACTGATTCAGAAGATGGAGCATCAAAGGTGTTCCGTCGCAGACATCCAGCGTATCCAGAGCAGCAGCCAGCGAAGAAGGCCGCAGCTTGGCTTCATAGGGGACAATGTGGAGCGTGTGTCCTCCCAGAAGGGCAGGGTATATCTGCTGGACAGAGAGATCAAAGGCAAAGGAGGCAGTAACGCCGATTTTAAGCACTTTTTCATGAAGCAGTTCCAAAGTTTCTGCCTGTATTCTGGCTGCCAGGTTTAAAACAGATTCCTGGGAAATCATCACGCCTTTGGGCGTGCCGGTAGATCCGGATGTGAACAGAATGTATGCGGCTTCCCGCATGGAATCTTCCGGTTCCGGTCCTTCAGCCAGCGGTTGTCCGGGAATTCCTTCTCCCAAAAGGTCGCAGCTGGAAAGAACGGGACAGTCAAAGCGGATCCCTTCCGGCATGATGTCCGGCAAGGCAATGACGCAGACTGCATGAGCTTTTGCAGCCATGTATTCCAGCCGGGCGGCAGGAAGGTGCTCATCTAGCGGCAGATAACAGCAGCCGGCTTTTAGGACTCCCAGCATAGCAGCCAGGTGAGTAATCGTGCGGGAACAGAGCAAAGCAACGCAGCAGCCGGGACGGCATCCGGCTGCAAGCAGGTTTCGACAGAATCGGTCAGAAAGCCGGTCCAGTTCCCCAAAGGAAATCGTTTCTGTGCCGCAGATAACTGCCGTTCGCTCAAAGCAGGCGGCAGCTGTTTTCCGGAAGGCATCGGCTAACCGGGAAAAAGGTAATGGCGGAACAGGATTTGCAGTCAGCTGTGCATATTCCAAAGGACCGTTGAGATTGCAGAAAAAGGTGTCTAAAGGAAATGCATACGCCT
>CALXBD010000080.1 GCA_944386445.1 uncultured Clostridia bacterium | reverse complement strand
CATACTCCACCAAGGCTTTTCTGCGCTCCTCCTCAGAGGTATGCATATATTTGTCGCCGTAGATGGCGGCAAAATTTTTAGCATGATCGATGATATCCTGGCCATGATAGCTGTCTTCCGGCATCTCGATCCCATCCCGATAGAGCTGCTGATACCGCAGATCCAAAGACAGACCGAATTTATTGATTTGGTTGCCGGCGTCGTTGACATAGAATTCCCGGTTCACATCATAGCCTGCCCAGTCCAGCACGGAAGCGATTCCGTCGCCGAGGGCGCCGCCCCGAGCGTTGCCGATATGCATCGGGCCGGTGGGGTTTGCGGAGACAAATTCCACCAGCATCCGTTTTCCTTTTCCGAAGTCAGTCCGGCCGTAATTCTCTTTCTCCTTCAAAGCAGCCTGAACCACGCCGGAAAACCACCCGGGTGCCAGCGTGAAATTCAAAAATCCGGGGCCGGCTACTTCCAGCTTAGAAAAGCTGGTACCTTCCAGCTGAGCCGCGGAGGCCAGCGCCTCAGCGATCATTCTGGGGGCTTTATGGAACGCTTTTGCCGACACCATAGCAAGGTTAGCGGCAAAATCCCCATGAGAAGAATCCCCCGGAATTTCCACAGCAAAATCCGGTGCAGGGGCATCCGGCAGGGTACCTGCTTCCACACACCGCGACAAGGCCGTCAGAAGAATCTCCCTGCATTGATTTTTCGCGTCAAAAATGGGGTTGACCATTTGTAACAATCCTTTCTATTTAGAGGCTCACGCCTCGCTTACCGAAATTTCCAATTCATTTTCACTCATCAGTGAGGAATTCATATCCAAGGTGTACCGCAGATGCAGTGCGCCGCCCTGGTCATCAAAAGAGCAATCCATACTATCGGTATAAACGCCGATTTCCATGGGATTTCCCATCATTTCGTATCTGCCAATGTTCCGGATTCCCTTTTGAAGCACTAAATGCGAACTGGAATTTCCTCGTCGGATCAGGGTCACCCGATCCGGAGCCTCAATTTTAACAGTGGTCGTACATCCCTCAAATCCGGTTGTTTCGCTTTCATTGTAGGTGATGTAATAATGTTCATTTTTCTTATACATGCTGCCGATGGTAAACAATTCGGCAGTCGTTTGATCGGCGTCCACTGTATAGACGCCTTTGATCCGAATACTGACGTCCTTTTTCATGCCAATACCTTTCTTTTTAAATGATATCAGAGTAAGCCGTGATATCCACTTTCCCGGCTGTCCCCTGAAAGCCACTTCCCAGAAAGAGAGTAGCGTTTCTGGAAAACTGTCCCGGATCATCGCTTACATAAAATTCTATTTTTGCCTGACCGCTCCTACCCGTAAGGAGGCCCTGTTGATTCAGCATCTGTTCAGCATAGTCGGCAGCGGCGCGTCCGGAATCGATCAAAACCACATCCGCACCCATAACATCCCCTATGATCCCGGCGATTACCGGATAGTGGGTACAGCCCAAAATCAAGGTATCCACGCCTGCCTCTCTGAGGGGAGCCAAATACTCCTCTGCCACCAACCGGGTCACCTGATTGTCCCGATTCACATATCCGTTTTCCACCAGGGGCACAAACATCGGACAGGCCTTGGAAATCACGCTAAAATCGTGATTCATGGCTTTCAGTTCCCGCTCATACGCGCCGGTCCGAATCGTAGTTGCAGTTGCAATCACACCGATCTTACCGTTCCGGGTAGCGGTCGCAGCCGCTCTGACAGTTGGATGCAGCACCCCCGTATATGGGAATTGAAACCGTCCAATCACTTCTTCCGGCAGAGTCGTTGTTACGGTACCGCAAGCCGCGATCACCATCTTCACATTGTGATCAAGAAGAAAATTGATGTCCTGAATGGCGTATCTGGTGACAATCTCCGGACTGCGGGTACCATACGGGACCCGGCCGGTATCGCCGAAATAGACGATATCCTCATTCGGCAGCACACGCATCAGTTCCCGAACTGCAGTCAAGCCTCCCATACCGGAATCCAGTACGCCAATGGGACGATTATCCATTGCTTTCCGCCCTTTCCATCGCCAGTTGAATCAGCCGGTCCAGCAATGCGCTGTAGCTCATGCCGGTAGCCTGCCACAGTTTCGGATACATGCTGATCGAGGTAAATCCCGGCATGGTATTCAGTTCGTTCAGGTAAACCTCCTGTGCTGAGGTGACAAAAAAGTCCACTCTGGCCAATCCGCTGCAATCAAGTTCTTTAAAGGCATTCACCGCAATATCTCGAATTCGATAAGACAATTCCTGGCTGATCCGGGCTGGGATATGCAGTTCAGATCCGGCGTCCTCATATTTTGCCTCATAATCATAGAACTCGTTGCCGGGAGTAATCTCACCCAACACAGATGCCTCAGGATTTTGATTGCCGAGGACTGCACATTCCACCTCGATCCCGACGATTGCTTTTTCAATCAACACCTTGTGATCATGCGCAAAAGCCAGTTTAACGGCCTGTTCCAGCTCATTTTCATCCTTGGCCTTGCTAACGCCTACTGAAGAGCCGGCGTTTGCGGGCTTGACAAATACCGGGAAGCCCAGCGTATCCACAACCTTTTGAGCGATCTGCTCCGGACGGAACCGGTCGGCGCGTTTCACAAGGATGTAGGGCGCCATTTTAATTCCGGCGGCCTCCAGCACAATATGCGCGAAAGCCTTATCCATGCACAATGCGGAAGCGCAGACATCGCACCCCACATACGGCACCATACTCATATCAAACAGTCCCTGGATCGTACCATCCTCGCCATTTTTTCCGTGCAGCACAGGAAAAAAGCAATCGATGGGCAGGAATGTCAGCGTCTGGTCAGAAAGGATCTTATAAATTCCCTTTTTTGCGTTATCAATCGTCACCATACAGGGGCAGCAGTCTGGATGCTTTTCCCATTGACCATTTCGGATTCCCTCTATTTCGCCCGGATAAAAAAGCCATTTTCCCTTTTTAGTGATACCGATGCAGACGACTTCATACTGCTCCGCAGGAATATTTTCGATCACAGAGCTGGCGGAAACACAGGATACCTCATGCTCGGATGATGCTCCTCCAAACAGGACGGCAATTCGCTGTTTTGCCATAAAAATTCCTCCAAATCCCGGCGCAGGCCAAATTGCCCCGCCGCAGGTATTTCAAAACAGAGTCGGCCGCAAGGTCTAATACTCCATTTTATAACTCTACAAGTATAGCATATTTTCCAATTCTTTTCAACCGTTTCCCCGGGAGAAAAGAAAATTTCCACGTTTCCATAGCATCCTATGCTTCACACAGCCGCTTCATACCAAAACCGCGCCGGCGGGAATCCCCTCACAGCGCGGTTTTGTCATATTATTCCTTAATTTTGCCGATATCCTTCCGGTAATGGACCCCCTGGAAGGTAATTTTCTTCACAGCGGCATAGCTCTTTGCCAAAGCGTCTTCCCGATCGGTTCCGACGGCGGTCACACCTAGCACCCGACCTCCTGCAGTCAGGAATTTGCCGTTTTCCAGCTTGGTTCCGGCGTGATAGACTGTTACGCCTTCAGCCTGGCCCATAGCATCCAGTCCGCTGATCTCAAAACCGGTCTGGTACTTCTGAGGATATCCTCCGGAGGCCAGAATGACACAAGCGGCTGACTGGTCAGAAAACTCCACCTTCACATCTGACAGCTTCTGATCCCGCACCGCCCGGAATATGGTCAGCAGATCGGTCTTCAGCAGCGGAAGGACCACCTGGGTCTCCGGGTCACCGAACCGACAGTTATACTCAATGACCTTGGGGCCGTCCTTGGTAATCATCAAGCCGAAATACAGACACCCCTTAAAGGTCCGTCCTTCCGCGTTCATAGCCGCCATAGTCGGCAGGAAGATCTCCTTCATGCAGCGGTCGGCGATTTCCTTCGTATAATAGGGGTTGGGAGCGATGGTTCCCATACCGCCAGTATTTAAGCCCTGGTCGTTGTCTAATGCCCGCTTGTGATCCTTGGAAGAAATCATTGGCACCAGCGTCTTTCCATCGGTGAAGGAAAGCACCGAAACCTCCGGTCCTTCCAGGAATTCCTCGATGACGATATGGTTGCCTGAAGCGCCGAAAATTTTATCCCCCATGATAGAGTGGATGGCATTTACGGCTTCTGTCTCATTTTGAGCGATCAGAACGCCCTTTCCAAGTGCCAGCCCATCTGCTTTCACCACAGTCGGATAGGAATTCTGGGCTTTCACATAGGCGACGGCTGCCTCCTCCGTACCGAAGGTTTCGTAACGGGCGGTCGGAATGCCGTACTTTTTCATCAGATTTTTGGAAAAAACCTTGCTGCCCTCGATGATAGCAGCGTCTTTTGAGGGGCCGAACGCAGGGATCCCGGCGGCTTCCATCGCATCGGCCATTCCCAGCACCAACGGGTCGTCAGGAGCGACCACTGCGAAATCCACACCGTTATCCACGGCAAATTTGACCATATTCTCCACATCTGTGGCCTTAATGGGAACCAGTGTGCAGAAGGCTGCCATGCCGCCATTGCCGGGGGCTGCAAAGATCTGCTCCACTTCCGGATTTTCCTTGAGCTTCAACGCGATGGCGTGTTCACGCCCGCCGGAGCCTACCAACAGTATTTTCATATTCATTCTCCTGTTGTGATTCAATATGTGGGCAAAAGTGGAAAACCGCTCTTGCACGTAATTTTAACTTCTGTTACGGAGTATCCTCCAAACCCAGCAGGTAATCAGTGGAAACCCCATAGAATTCAGCAATTTCAACCAATATTGGCAAATTAGGGAACCGGATACCCGTCTCCCAATGGCTCACACCCTGTTTGCTGACGCTAAACGTCTGTCCAAACTGCTCCAATGTCAGACCTTTCTTCAGACGCAAACTTTTTAATCGCGCGCAGAAAATTTCTTTTTGAAACATGATTAATGATGGAAGAGACGAACGCCGGTAAATGCCATAGCAATGTCATATTTATCGCAGGTTTCGATGACGTTGTCATCCCGGATCGAGCCGCCGGGCTGAGCGATCCAGCAAACGCCGCTCTTGCGGGCGCGCTCGATGTTGTCGCCAAAGGGGAAGAATGCGTCAGAGCCCAAAGCAACACCAGTCAAGCCATCCAGCCAGGCACGGCGTTCTTCACGGGTCAGCGGTTCGGGGCAGGAGGTAAAGAACTGCTGCCACATTCCGTCAGCCAGAACGTCCATGTAATCGTCGGAAATATAGCAGTCGATGGTGTTGTCACGGTCAGGGCGGCGGATGCTGTCCTTAAAGGGCAAGGCCAGCACCTTGGGATGCTGTCTGAGGTACCAGGCGTCGGCCTTGCTGCCCGCCAGACGGGTGCAGTAAATCCGGGACTGCTGTCCGGCGCCGATTCCGATAGCCTGTCCGTCTTTTACATAGGCGACGGAGTTGGACTGGGTGTATTTCAACGCGATCAGGGAAATCAGAAGATCCCGCTTTGCTTCAGCAGGAATGTTCTGGTTTTTGGTAGGAATATTGGAGAACAGTTCCTCGCTGATTTTAACCTCGTTGCGGCCTTGCTCGAAGGTGATGCCGAAAACGTCCTTCTGTTCCACAGGTGCGGGGATATAATTGGGATCGATTTTCACCACATTATAATTGCCTTTCCGTTTGGTTTTGAGGATTTCCAAGGCTTTTTCGGTGTAGCCGGGAGCGATGATACCGTCGGAGACCTCCCGGGCAAGGAGGGTAGCGGTAGCTTCGTCGCAGGTGTCGGAAAGGGCCACCCAGTCTCCGTAAGAGGAGCAGCGGTCAGCGCCCCGGGCACGGGCATATGCCGCGGCGATGGGGGTCAGTTCCAGATCCTCTACGAAGTAGATTTTCTTCAAGGTGTCGCTGAGGGGCAGACCAACTGCGGCGCCGGCCGGGGAAACGTGCTTAAAAGAAGCAGCCGCAGGCAAACCGGTAGCCTCCTTCAGTTCCTTTACCAGCTGCCAGCTGTTCAGCGCATCCAAAAAGTTAATGTAACCGGGCTTCCCGTTCAGAACTTCAATGGGAAGCTCCCCGTTTTTCATAAAGATCCGGGAAGGCTTCTGATTGGGGTTACAGCCATACTTCAGTTCCAATTCTTTCATTTTTGACACCCTTTCCAAACAATTCCTGATTATTGATTTTTATTGACGATCTTAGTAGTTTCCGCGCCCGTTTCCAGATTGATGAACCGGGTGAACAAGGAAACCTTATTATCAGCGTCCAGGCTTTCCCAAAGGGCGCTTGTAAAGCAGTTGATGCAGGCATAATCCAGAGAAACGGTCTTAGGCTCTCCCACAAAGCTGGGAATTGGGTTGCCATCGCACTGATAGGTGTGAATCAGATGGCCCTCGCCTGCTTTTGGCGCCGTGTACTCAAAGAAATACCGCCGCACGGAAGCGTCATCTCCATCGGCACTCTTAAGGATCGACAGCCGGTAATCGCCGTTCCGGTCTACCATACCAGAAATACGCGGCGTCCAGTTGGGGCCGTCGGACTCGAAGGTCCGGGTCCGGAGGGCTTCTTCAAAGGTCCGGCCTGCTTTCAGGTAATCCGCTACTGTATCGGTCTGGTCGCCGTTGGTAACAACGGTAAAATCTCCCACCTTCCGGACGGGATGATAGATAATCAGACTGGGATCGGTCATCTTAGACTCGTCAAATGCTTTTGTCCGGATGCCGTCTTCTGTTTCCTCAAAGACACGGTTGCGGCTGTTTTCACTGCGTCCCATAATAAAATACGCGATTACGGCACTTTTGCCGTCCTTGCTCCGCCCCAGCAGGATACCCCGGCCGGGATAGCGGTTCCCTTTCAATTCCTGTTCCAGATTCAGCATGAAAATCCTCCTTGCAATCTTTTCCTAACAAAAAAGGGCAACCTCAATACAAGGCTGCCCAGACGGTCGGCAAAAACTTTCCGCGCTCCAATGTGGTTCTCCACAAATCCGTCAGTTACGCAGAAATCTCCACTTTCAGTATACCAGACCGCCAAGCGCCTGTCAAGTCCTGACCTGTGCGCTGACGACTTTTGAATACTTTATTCCTTTACATAAGCGATCCCGTTTTCCACGATGATTTTTCCATCGCAAAAAAGGGCGGCCGCCTTAGGAAGAAGCTTCCATTCCACTTCCTCCATCACCCGTCTCTGCAGGATCTCGGGAGTATCGCCGTACTTGACCGGCACGGCGCCCTGCAGGATAATCGGGCCGCCGTCGCAGACCTCGCTGACGAAATGGACGGTCGCACCGGTAAGTTTTACTCCGGCTGCCAGCGCTGCCTCATGGACCTTCAGCCCATAAAATCCCGGTCCGCAGAAGGACGGGATCAACGCCGGATGGACGTTCAAGATCCGGTTGGGGTACGCCTTGGGGACCCGCTCATCCAAAATGATCATAAACCCAGCCAAAATCACCAGATCGGCTTTTTCCTCATCAAGGGCCTCCAGGATTGCCTGAGAGTAGCCCCCCCGGTCGGAGTAGAGCTTCCGGTCGATGACCCGGGAAGGGATCCCGGCCTTTTGGGCTCTTTCCAGTGCATATACTCCTGGTTTAGAGGAGATGACACAGCTGATTTTTCCGCTGGGGATTTCGCCACGATTTTCCGCATCGATCAGCGCCTGAAGGTTGGTGCCGCCGCCGGACACCAAAACCACAATATTTTTCAACGAAGTTCCGCCCTTCCCTTTATGACACAGACAGGGGCCGCCGTTGCCGGCCGTCCCTGTCCCTTCATGGTAATATGTTTACTCGAGGATGACGCCCTCGTCGCCTTCCACCAGTTCGCCTAGGATGTACGCGTCTTCGCCGTTGGCACGCAGAACCTCCAATGCTTTGTCCGCATCCTCTTTGGCTACACACACCATCATGCCGACACCCATATTGAAGGTATTGAACATATCCCGTTCCGGAATTTTGCCCATCTGCTGAATCAGCTTGAAAATCGGCAGCACCCGCACATCGGATTTGGAAATTTTAGCCGACAGTCCATCTTTCAGTGCCCGCGGGATATTCTCATAGAAGCCGCCGCCGGTAATATGGGCCACACCCTTGACCTTTACCGCGTCAAACAGCGCCATCATCGGCTTTACATAGATCTTCGTGGGAGTCAGAAGCGTCTCGCCTAAACCGGCCCCCAAAAATTCTACCTGGGTATGGAGGTCAGCCTTCTCAATGTTGAAGATTTTCCGCACCAGCGAGAAGCCATTGGAGTGAACGCCTGAAGAAGGCAGGGCGATCAGCACGTCGCCGGCGATTTCCGTTTCCTTATCAAGGATTTTTGCCTTGTCAACGATTCCCACTGAAAATCCGGCCAGGTCGTACTCTTCCGCAGGCATCATGCCGGGATGCTCAGCGGTCTCCCCGCCGACCAGCGCACAGCCCGCCTGGACGCAGCCTTCTGCCACGCCTGCCACAATCTCAGCCACTTTTTCGGGGTAATTCTTGCCGATGGCAATATAGTCAAGGAAAAACTGAGGTTTCGCGCCACAGCAGATAATATCGTTGACGCACATAGCGACACAGTCGATGCCGACGGTGTCATGCTTGTCCATCAAAAAGGCGATTTTCAGCTTAGTTCCAACGCCATCGGTACCAGACACCAACACCGGTTTTTCCATTCCGGTGGTATCCAGCTCATAAAGTCCACCGAACCCGCCAAGCCCGGTCAGCACCGAGGCGGTCATTGTCCGGGCAACATGTTCTTTCATCAGTTCCACTGCCTTGTAGCCGGCGGTCACATCCACACCGGCTTTTTTATAGCTTTCGCTGAAGCTTTTCATGGTCATCCTGCCTTTCCGTTATTCTTTTCCCGACCAGCAATAAGTACAGACCTGTTCGGGGGGTAAGCCGATCGCCTCCAGCATTCCTTCCAGGCTCTGGTACCGGAGCGAGGTAAAGTCTAATTTCTTCGCAATTTTAGCGATCATTTTCTGATAGCGCTCGGTGGTGGAAAGGGTATATTCTTCCAGATGCTTCTCTGCTTCTTCCCCTTCCATCTCCAGCATTACTCTTCGGGTAATCAAATCCAGTTCAGATTTGGAGCAAGAGAAGTTTAGATATTTACACCCATACACAATGGGAGGGCATGCGGAACGAATATGGACCTCTCTGGCGCCGCTGTTATACAGAAATTCAACGGTTTCCCCCATCTGGGTTCCCCGCACGATGGAGTCATCGATAAACAGCAGGCTTTTGCCCCGAATCAGTTCATCCACAGGGATTAGCTTCATATGCGCTACAAGGTTACGCATCTCCTGATTCTGTGGCATGAAGCTTCTGGGCCAGGTAGGCGTATATTTAATAAACGGACGGGCAAAAGGGATCCCCGATTCATTGGCATATCCGATTGCGTGGGCGATACCGGAATCCGGGATACCGGCCACAAAATCGACCTTCGCATCGTCATGGCGTGCCATGACCCTGCCGTTACGGCAACGCATGGCTTCCACGTTTACGCCCTCATAAACCGATGTGGGGTACCCATAATACATCCACAGAAACGCACAGATTTTCATTTGTTTTCGTGGCGGGGCCAGAGTCTCAACACCGTCGGCAGTAATTCGAACGATCTCTCCGGGGCCCAGTTCCCGCAGGGTATGATATCCCAGATTCAGATAGGCGAAGGACTCAAAAGAGGCGCACACCGCACCTTCTTTTTTGCCCAAAACGATCGGCGTACGTCCCAAACGGTCCCGGGAAGCGTAAATTCCGTCCTCTGTCAGGAGCAGGATACTCATGGAACCGTCAATCACTTCCTGGGCGTGCAGCAAACCGGAAACCAAATCTGTCTCCTTATTGATAATGGAGGCCACTAATTCTGTAGCATTGATTTTCCCACCGCTCATTTCCAGAAAATGGATACATCCTGCATTCATTGCCTTAGCGGCAAGTTCTTCCTCATTATTGATACGTCCTACAGTCGTGATCGCATAACTTCCCAAATGGGAACGGACTATCAACGGCTGCGGCTCGTTATCGGATATACAGCCGATTCCCATATTCCCGTGCATATCCAGCACGTCCCGCTCAAACTTGGTACGGAACGGCGAGTTTTCAATATTGTGGATAGAGCGTTCAAATTCACCGTCTGAATAGACCGCCATTCCGCCCCGGCGTGTTCCCAGGTGGGAATGATAGTCGATGCCGAAAAACAAATCCGTTACGCAATCCTGCTTGGAGACTACTCCAAAAAATCCTCCCAAAGGTGTTCCTCCCTTATTTCAGCAATTATTCGCCCAGCAGGCGTTTCATCATTTCCTGATATGCTTCCTCAGCGCCGCCCAAGTCGCGCCGGAACAGATCCTTATCCAGATGGGCATGGGTTTTCACATCCCAGAAGCGGCAGGTATCAGGGCTGATCTCGTCAGCCAGCACGATGGTGCCGTCAGACAGTTTGCCGAACTCCAACTTAAAGTCCACCAGGATTACGCCGGCTTTCAGCAGGTAATCTTTCATAAAGGCATTTACTGCAAAAGCGTATTTTTTAATGGTATTGAGTTCCTCTTCGGTGCAGAGGCGAAGAGCTAGGGCATGGTAATCATTAATCATCGGGTCTCCCAGATCATCATTTTTCAAAGAGAACTCAATGGTAGGAATTGCCAGTTCAGTACCCTCTTCCACGCCATAACGTTTCGAGAAAGAACCGGCGGCGATATTCCGGATAATAACCTCCAGCGGGACGATGGAAACCTTTTTCACCAATGTTTCCCGGTCAGACAGTTCTTCCACATAATGAGTAGGGATTCCTTCTTTTTCCAACAACCGCATCATGTGGTTGGACATCCGGTTATTTACAACCCCTTTACCGCGGATCGTGCCCTTTTTCAGGCCATTCAGCGCGGTGGCATCATCCTTATATTCCACAATATACAATTCGGGGTCGCTGGTCTTATAGACCTTTTTTGCTTTTCCTTCATACAGCTGTTCCAGTTTTTCCACGTTTGCCATGGTGATCTCTCCTTTTCCTCTCAACAATATAAATTTCTAAAGACGTCCGATCTTGCTATCCGGATCCGTCCCATATTACGATTTCAATCCAGACGTATTTTTTATGCGTTCAGTTCGGCCTGAAGTTTTTCGTCCTTTTTAGCAACCGTTTCCGCCATATCTTTTCTTGCCTGATCCAGTCTGTCTGCCAAATCCTCGTCAGACAGGGCGAGGATTTCCAACGCCAGCCAAGCCGCATTGGCAGCTCCGTCGATAGCGACAGTTGCCACCGGGATTCCACTGGGCATCATAACGGTTGCCAGCAATGCGTCCATACCTTCCAAAGCCGCAGACTTAAGGGGAATGCCGATCACCGGCAACGTCGTCTGTGCCGCCAGCACACCGCCCAGATGTGCTGCCATACCGGCGGCGGCAATGATAACGCCGAAGCCGTTCTTCTTAGCATCCGAAGCAAACGCTGCCGCAGCAGCAGGGGTACGATGGGCGCTCATCACATGGACTTCTGTTGGGATCCCGTACTCTTTTAAGACAGCCACTGTCTTTTTGACTGTTCCCCAATCGCTGTCGCTGCCCATAATCACCGCAACTTTTTTACTCATATTCATTCCTCCGCTTCAACTCACTGCTCCGGTTCCCGGAAAATAAAAAAGCTGCGACCCAATCCAATCGCAGCGGTCCACAAAGTCAGCAAATGGCTGCACGAATCCCAGCATATTGCAAACATTCCGCGATTTCCATTGGAATCATGCTGCACTGTAACTGCTGAAAACCCATGTGTACACCTCAAAATACAATAGGGCCGGGAAAATCCATTACCGGCCATTTACAAACTTCTTCTATCCTTATTTTACGGCAAAATGCGCCTTTTTGCAATGCCCAATTCTTCACAAATCGCCACTTTCTGTCAAGCCCCTTTTGTGCAGAAAAACAGTGCTTTACAGCAGCACCTGTCCATTGATCACCAATTGAAACTTCAATCCCAATTTTTCCGCTGCTTTGCGGCACAACAGCATTCGGTTCAGGAAGATCTCAAAATAATCCATGACCGCTGAAATTCTGGTGTCGATCGATATTTTCAGAATAATAGCGGAATGATCTTCATTGATAATGGTTTCCGCTTCCTCCACAGCGTAGTTCACACGGTCGTGGATATCAAATGTTGCAAAATCCCGATTGCGCACTCTGCTGCGGCGGACGTCTGTTTTATCTGCTAAAATCAAGGCTGCCGCTACAGGATTGACAGGCATGGCGGTACCCTCATCATGATTTCCGATTGCGCTGATGACGTCGGCGATTTCCGCAGGATCCATTCCCATATTGTCCAGAATTCGGAATGCCATAACTGCTCCGCTCTGAGCATGATCCACCCGATTGACGATATTCCCGATATCATGAAGGTAACCTGCGATCCTGGCTAGTTCCGCTTCCCGTTCCGGATATCCCAAAGTGGCAAGGATATCCCCTGCTTCTGTAGCCGCCTTTGTCACATGCGCAAAACTGTGTTCGGTGTATCCCAAAGCCGAAAGGGAATCATCTGCCTTCCGGATATAGGTTTTTACTGCTGCGCTTTGCCGAATATCTTCAAATGTTACCATTTCCTGCTTCCTTTCCTACTTTTATTATTTTATTATATCATATTCCGAATATTTTTTCAGGCAAATACGTGTAAATTTTCCAATCATAATTTAGGCTCTTTTATTTGCACTATCTGCGATCATTTTGAAAGAAAAACGGTTACACTATATTACACAAAAATTTGCAAATGAGGTGAATTGTTTGGCGAAACTTATTCTCCTCGGAAGAGCCAGCTGTAGTCAGGAAGAAAAGTTTTTCATTCAAAATCTTTCCCGTCGTTTTTCTCTCTCCGCCCAACCAGATCCGGACGCTAAAATTTATCTTGCTCAAACAGGAAGATCCTCCCTTTCCGATTTACAATTGCCCAAGCAGGCTATGGTGATTGTAAATGCTGAAGATCGGTCTATTCTTTATCAGCTGGCGCAGATTGGTGCTCAGGCAATTACCTGCGGCTTATCCTGCAAAGATACGTTCACCTTTTCCAGCAAGTCGGAAGAAAACGCTGTAGTATCTCTGATGCGGGCAATTCCCAATACGGCCGGCCGAATTCTGGAACCGATGGATATTCCAGTCGTCTTCCCGCAGGGAATTCCGGATTATTCGCTTCTTGCCTGCACCGCTGCTCTCATTTTAGCGGGAGTTACAGGAGATAAAACAATAAAATTTTTCCAGTCATAAATTTCTTTCTTCCGCACACAATACTAAAGCAAACGCCAAACACAACCAAATCAATTTTGATGTAAGGAGTGCAATCTCATGTCCAGTAACAAAGTTATGGTTCCCCAGGCAAAAGAAGCTATGGAGCGTTTTAAAATGGAAGCCGCTAATGAAGTCGGCGTTAACCTCAAACAGGGCTACAATGGCGATTTGACCTCTAAACAGGCCGGTTCTATCGGCGGCCAGATGGTCAAGAAAATGAATACCGTACGAACTTCGAGTTTTCAGCGTGATAACCGCATAGTAGCAGGCCATAAGATCACCGTCCGGTACATAGCGGGGATTGCGATTTGAAATGGAAGTTTACTGCTGGGCATTGAGAAAATTCAGTGTAACAGAAGTGCTATTCTAGAAGCAATTCCCGTCCCTATAAAAAAGACATCACTCATCTTGGGTGATGTCTTTTACATTTATTGATTTTTGTATTGATCTATTTCAACCAATATCCTATAGAAATGTTCTTGCTCTGATTTACTTTTCGATGCAACCAGATCATAGCATTTCAGTGGATAACTATCAGAATTGTTCTCCCCTATTTTTTCAAAGAGTTTGGAAAGGGAAACGTTCATGGCGGAAGCAATCTTTTCTATACTTTCAAGAGTGGCATTCTTTTCTCCGCGTTCAATCTGTCCAATATAAGTAGGATGACAGCCAGACATCTCAGCAAGTTTTTCTTGGCTTAATCCTTTTTGAGTCCTATAATTTCGGATACGCTGTCCGATCGTTTTTGCAATCTCACTCATAACTTCAGCCTCCGTATATAGTCTATAAATATTTTTTTCTGCATTCCATAGTCTATTGATATTTATTATTGGCTTTGATATACTATAAATATCATAATTGGCGCATTT
>CALXBD010000079.1 GCA_944386445.1 uncultured Clostridia bacterium | reverse complement strand
TACGGGTAGCAAGTAATCCCATGCAAGGCTGGCAGGCCAACAAAAGACGCATTTATGCGTAAGCCAGTAGTATTAGGGCTATGCCCGAAAATGAAATACCACCCGCTATGCGGGTGGATTTTTATTTGCTGGAAAGCATCAGACAACGGGAGAAGAGGTAAATTCAGGCACAGCTTCATGGAGAGCGGATACCTGTCGCTGTGGAGTGCCGGAAAGAGAACTTTCTAAAAGCAGCAGCAAATTTTGCAGTTTGTCCTCTGAGACAGTATGTTGCACTTGTATCCGCAGAAGGCGGCCGGTGGGAACAGCATATTTCTTCTCATCAGCCGTTAGAAGCTCTTCCGAAAGCTTTTCTCCGGGGCGAAGGCCGATAAATTGAATCGGGATATCTTTTCCTGTATGACGGATGAGGGCTTGAGCTAGAGACAGGATCGAAATCGGCGCTCCCATATCCAACACGAAAAGTTCGCGGCTCTCAGCCTGAGCAGCCGCCTGTAGAACCAGGGAAACTGCTTCCGGGATGGTCATAAAATAACGGACCATACGGGGATCCGTCACCGAAACAGGCCCGCCTTCATCGATCTGCCTTTGAAACAGGGGCAGGACCGATCCGGCGGAACCCATCACGTTTCCAAAACGGACAGTTGTACAGATGGTTTTTCCCCAGTCTTGAGCGGTCAGCACTTCCGCAAATCGTTTAGAAGCTCCCATAACGCTGGATGGATAGACAGCTTTGTCAGTGGAAATCAGCAAAAAACGTTCAGAACTGGCATGTTTTGCGGCTTTCAGGACATGAAGAGTACCAAAAATATTATTCTTGATTGCCTCACCGGGGCAGGCTTCCATTAAAGGGACATGCTTATGAGCAGCCGCATGAAAGACTACATCCGGACGATGCTTTTCAAAAAGGCGGAACATTTGCTGCTGGTCCCGGACAGAAGCAATTTCCACGGACAACGGGATTTTTCTTGCCGTTTGCAGTTCCTGTTGGAGCGCATAGGCATTATTCTCACTGATATCGATGATCGTCAGTTCCCGAACAGGAACCGAAGCGATCTGACGACATAGTTCAGAGCCGATGGAACCGGCTCCTCCCGTGACTAATATCCGTTTATTTTCCAGCAGCTCTTTCGGAACCGGAAGCTGTATTTCCTGCCTTCCCAGCAGTAAAGCGTAAAGATCAGATTGTTTCATTTAAGGACCTCTGTGGTTTAAAGTCTGATATTTGGCGGTTCAACGCCTATGACGGCGCCGCACCGATAAGTAAACTGTGTAAATACTTTTAAGTCAGCCAGTAGCCCAAGCTGCAGCCGACGGCTGGTATCTAAAGCATCTGCAAATTGCCGGTCAGTAATATTGCCCTGTTTCAAAGCATCCTCCAGCTCATCGCGGTCATCTTCATAAATGGTGCCATCGGGCAGGACAATCAGATCCAGATACAGATCATCAAAATAGGGAACCCCATCCGTATCCAGTCCGTGGGTATCAATCATATCCAGGTACCAGAGAACGATTCGACGTTTTTCATTTAGAATGGCAGTGATACAATATCCGCCGCAGTCCGGGAGGATTGATAGCCATTGAAACCCATTGCGACAGACCGTAACTTTCTTTTTACGGACGTGCCAAATCTGAGGTTTCGAGACCTTGGCAATCTGCAGCAGTGCAATTTGACCGCAGAAATCCTCGCCCTCGAACCTGCAGGCATGAAAGGTTTTAGCACGGATACAAGTCCAGTTGTCATAAGTCAGTCGTTTTCGTTTCATCGCAGCACCTGAAAGGAAGAAGTAGTTAATATTATAGCATATTTTGAAAGAAAAAACCACAGCAACTTTTATGTTGAAAAATAAACAGCCGGGAGGTTGTCCCGGCTGGAAAGTTTATATCTCTCAAGCTTCTGTACGGCCAGCCCGTTCAGAGAACAAAATCAACACATAGCCAATAATAAAGAGCAGAATCAAACCAAGAATTCCGTAGTTGGAAGCACCGAAGACGGTAGCGCAGAAGGAGATGATCAGCGGGCCGAAGAAATCGGCGAACTTGCCAAAGATGTCAAAGAAGCCAAAGTATTCGTTGGATTCTTCTTTAGGAATCAGCTTGCCGAAATGGGATCTGGAAAGTGCCTGAATACCGCCCTGACAAATTCCCACAGCGACTGCCAGTGTCCAGAATTCCCAAGCCTTGTCCAGCTGGAACCCAAAGAGACAGATGGCAGCGTATGCGATAATAAAGATTTTTACCAATTTTAAAGGACCATATTTTTGCGAAAGTTTTCCGCTGAGAATAGCACAGGGGAAAGCAACAAACTGAGTCAGCAGCAAAGCCAGAATCATTTGAGTAGAATCGATTCCAACTTCATTTCCATAGGTTGTCGCCATAGAGATAATGGTGTAGACGCCGTCGATGTAGCAGAAGTAAGCCAAGATGTAGAAAAGCAGCTGTTTCTTTTTACGGATCTTTTTAAAGGTGTCACCAAGACGCCGAAAAGCGTCAAGGACTTTGCCATCGCGGTTTTGCAGGCAATGGACCTGTTTGACGTTTCGGAGCAAGGGAATGGTCAGCAGCAGCCACCACACACCCGTAATGAGGAAAGAAATCTGAGTGGCCATCATCGTGGACATTCCAAAGGGCAGCGTAAAGATCAACACGATGCCGAGGATAAATGGGACGCAACTACCGATATATCCCCAGGCAAAACCATGAGAAGAAACCATATCCATTTTTTCATCCGTGGTAACATCGGTAAGCATAGAATCATAAAAGACGTTACATGCAGAGTAACCGACTCTTGCCACAACGAAAAGGCAAAGGAAGGCCGCCCATTGAGAGGTCACCGAAAGGGCGAACAGCCCAACTAGGCCGATCATGAGGAACAGAACAAATAACTTTTTCTTCATACCGCTGTAGTCGGCGATAGCCCCTAAAATAGGGGAGAGAATTGCCAGAATAAGGATAGCGATTGAGGTGACATTTCCCCATAGAGCGCTGGATTGTACCGAAGAAATTCCCGCTTGTTCCGTAAGGCTGTGGAAGAAAATTGGGATCGTGGTGGAAACCAGCATAGTAAAGGCCGAATTAGCGACATCATAAAGGATCCAGCTCTTTTCGGTTTTGGTAAGTTTTTCTGATGCCATGATGCATCCTCCTGTGAAATTACTTTGAACACACCTTTAATTTTACAGGTAAATGCTTCCTTTGTAAAGCATTTTTGTGTATAATAAAGGTGATTTAAAGGAAATTTCGCATTTTTGGAAATTCTTCCAAAGGGGGTACTGCTATGGCAGACTTTTTGACACATGATATGCTGGGACTGGAAATCATGCGCTCTTGCGGTTCGGAGATCAAAACACGGCTGGAGGAATATCCGGAAGCGTTCCGTTGGGGATGCCAGGGACCGGATCCGTTGTTTTATCGGCGGCTGTGGGAAGGTGGCGGACCTTGGCACCCATTGGCCGGACGGATGCATACAGAAGATACGACAGGCCTTTTTGAATCAATGGCGGCACATGTAATCGGCTTGAAAGGATGGGCACGGGAAGCTTGTGCCGCTTATCTGGATGGATTCCTGTGTCACTACGCGCTGGACAGTACCCTCCATCCGTATGTTTATTATCTGCAGCGTCGCGTGGAAGCAAAGAATCCTCAATTACACAAAGGAACAGTTCATTGCCAGATCGAAACGGATATTGACATAGCACTGTATGCGGTTCGCGGGGGGAGAAATATCTGGGATTATGCGCCTGATGACGGTCATCTCCTGCCTGGAATGCAGAAGATGCAGTTGGCTCGGATGTTGGCCCGAGTATCGGAAGAGGTATACGGACGCGTTTTGCCGGAAGAAGAAGCCTCTGCTTCTTTTGATGATACCCTTCTGTTTGAAAATTTGCTGTATCGGAAAGGGAGAAAGCTTGGAAAAGTAGCTTTTGCGGCGGGACTGCTGAATCCCGGATGGAGTGAATTTGTATCCCATGTAAAAATTTCTCATCCGGATTGGGACTGTCTCAATCTGCGCCGGAGGGGATGGCGAAATCTGGATTTCCCGGAAGAATTGCGGCATGACAGTGTTCCT
This sequence comes from uncultured Clostridia bacterium, assembly GCA_944386445.1. GTDB lineage: Bacteria > Bacillota > Clostridia > Oscillospirales > Ruminococcaceae > Merdivicinus. The sequence goes on along the minus strand of CALXBD010000079.1, from coordinate 14,737 downwards.
GAGCTGCTGCATGCGGCTAGAAATGAGACCCTGCGGTTGATTGAAACATTTGAGGGAATGCTTCAGACAGGAGTTGTTACCTCCGTAGATTTCCCAGTGAATTTTGATAATGGAAATGCCCGATAATCATTGATAATATGAAAAATGCCCCCTGTCAAAAGACAGGGGGCATTGCAAACGAACTTAGTCGTTGACGAAAGGCAGAAGAGCGAGATGCCGGGCACGTTTGACGGCCACGGTCAACTGACGCTGATGCCGAGCGCAGGTACCGGTCACACGGCGGGGGATGATCTTAGCCCGTTCAGACAGGACCTTGCGGCTGTATTTGCCAATGGTTTTGTAGTCGATATTTTCAACTTTGTCGACGCAAAATGCGCAGACTTTTCTGCGGGGCTTTCTGCCGCCGCGATTATTACGCTCCATCATGATGGATATTCCTCCTTCTGAAATGTTGACTCGAATTCACCTTAAAACGGAAGATCGCCGTCGTCGGTATCCACTTCTTCAAAGCTTCCGAAATCGCCCACAGAAAGGCTTCCGCCTTTTTGTGGCTCATCAAACTGAGGAGGCTCTGTGGGGAAGGGAATGTCATTGTCAGCACGGCTATTGCTGCCAGGTTTGCTGTCAGCAAAATATGCTTGATCGACTACGACTTCATAAGCGGTCCGTTTTGCGCCGGTTTTATCCTCATAGTTGCGGGATTGCAGGCTGCCTTCCAGCGCGATCATACGGCCTTTGGAAAAATATCTGCTGATAAATTCGCCGGTCTGCCGCCAGGCCACACAGGGAATAAAATCCGCCTGTTTTTCCGCACTGTTTTTAGATTGGAAATTACGGTCGACTGCCACGCGGAAAGTTGCAACAGAAACTCCGCTGGTAGTTTGCCGCAGTTCCGGATCGGCCACCAGCCGGCCCATCAGGCACACACGATTCATCATAGCAGGTACCTCCTTACGCTCTGGCGACAACCAGAGAACGCAGGATGCCGTCGGTAATGTTCAGCCGTCTTTCGAGCTCCATGGGGAAAGAGGGAACGCCGTTGAAGGTATACAGCACGTAGTAACCTTCGGTTTCGTCGTTGATCTCATAGGCCAGGACGCGTTTGCCCCATTCGTCGACAGACTCCAGGGTAGCATTTTCCTTGATGATATCAGCGAATTTCTCCACCAGAGCTTTAATTTCTTCCTCGCTCTGCTTGGTGCTGATGACCACCATGGCCTCATAATTCTCGTTTGCTTTTGCCATGTAAAAGCACCTCCTTTTGGACATATGGCCCCGGAACGTTTGGGTCCGGAGCAAGGATTTTGTCAACCGGTTCACACCAGTAACAGAATAATTATAGCAGTTCTGAGACAGCTTGTCAAGGATTTTTTTGCCAAAGAGAGGTGATTTTGCAAATGCTGCGAAAACCCATTTTTTAGTAAAAGATAATTAAACGCAGATGAAAATGCATATAAATTTTTCTTGAAATCGGTTTACTTTTTTAGATGATAGATATATAATAAAACCAATATGATTGTGGAGGCGGGAAGCGATATGAAAATTGGAATCGGGAGCGATACAATTACTCCGCAGTTTGCTGACGAGCGCGAAGCTGTGCGGCAATATGCGAAAATCGGATTTGAAACACTTGACTATAGTGGATATCGTCATGATGGTGAAAACAGTATCTATTTAAGGCCGGATTGGGAAGACTATGCGAAATCCTTACGAGAAACGGCGGATTCCTGCGGCATTACTTTTTCGCAGGTACATGCGCCTATGATGGCGGAGCCTGGGAAAGATCCTGCTGAGGAACGAAAAATGGAGGTAACCCGTCGGTTTTTCAGAGTTTGCGAAATACTGGGAGCGCCTTATCTGGTCATTCATCCCAGAATGTTTGAAGACGGTATCAACGGGGCACATCAAGAAGAGTACTTGGCTTATAATGTAGGCTTTTATCAGCAGTTTATCCCGTTGGCTGAAAAACACGGAGTTGTTATTGGACTGGAGAATATGTTTGGATGGGATGATGAGAAAAAAGCAATTTGTCCTACAACATTTTCTACAATAGAAGAAATTCTTGAGTGTATGGAGCGGTTGCACAGCGACCGATTCGGAATTTGCCTGGATACAGGCCATGTGAATCTGCTGGGAGAAACTCCTGCGGCAGCAGCCCGTAAAGCCGGAAGCAAATTGAAACTGCTTCATGTTCACGACAATTATGGGATTTCCGATGATCATATGGCATGCGGATATGGTACCATTCAATGGGATGCTTTCATCAGTGTTCTGAAGGAAATCGGTTATAGCGGCAGCTTTTCTTCGGAAGCAGCTAATATGGGATGGTTGTGTCCTCCTGAAGCGGCGTCGCAGGCTGCACGCCTGACTTTTGAGATCAGCCGGGCGCTGCTGGAGCGTCATCAGCTGCGATAATATTAGTATAAACCCCGGTTAAGAGAATTCTTGGCCGGGATTTATATTTATAAAGATGCAAAAATAATCAGATTTGGTTGCTTTGATTCACATACTTGGCTTGATAATCTGCCAGGTCTGGACAGGGATAGTTTGGACATTCGCTGCAAGCCTCGATGCTGCGCTCTTTGCAGCATTTTTTGAAGGGGCAATCCCTGCAAAGCTCGAATACACGATCCGAGCGACCGCCAGCGCAGGACAGTTTATCCGTAGAAACATCCAGACCAAACGCTTCTTTGTAAAACTTTCGAGCTTGTTCCTGTAAGGCGATATCATTATTCTTCGTTGCCAGATATGTCACACACTTTGCACAACTGTGGCCGCAGTAGCAATGGTTGAGAAGAATTTTTTCCTTCAGTTCTTGATAGGAGCCGCGAAAGTGAAGATTTGTGCCTGATTTGTTCTCCCCGATGCATTGAAGGCCCAGATATGTGAGAATCCTCTGAGATTTGGAATTTTTTTTGTGGGCATACGCTTCTACAAAATCAGTATCAGTGGAAATCATTCCAAAGAGATAACGGTATAGCCTACCAAAGAGCCCAACACCTTGGTATTCCGGTTTGAACTGTATCTCCTCCATTAAGAAAGTTCTGTTTTTTAGAGAAAACATAAAAAATCCGGCAAGCCCAGCCTCTCCATAGATCAACAGAATTTTTCGTTGTGGGTTCTCAAGTGCGGAAACGATACAGGGCAGCCAGGATTGTTTGTCTTCTTCATAGCTGCTGCCCGTTGGTGCGATGACGCTCATGTTGCCGTATAGAATATCATATAATTCATCCAATATCTCTGATGAATGTGTTTTATCTAGCAGCGAAAAAGAAATATGTTTCATAGTTCCCATTTCTCCTTTTAACTTGTAGAAGCAAAAATCCAGCCTTGGTTCGTTGAACTCAGCTGGATTTTTAACTGTCTGCAGTGGGAAAATCAAATTTCAGAGATACCGAAAAGCCGCAGGGTATTTTCTCGGGCGGCATCCACCAGATCCTGAACTTCCATTCCCCGTACCTCAGCTGCTTTAGCCGCTGTGTGGGCGATCATGGAGGAATCGCAGCGTTTTCCCCGGAAGGGTACCGGCGCCATGTAGGGGCAATCCGTTTCCAAAAGCAGCCTGTCGAGGGGGATATCAGCGCAGACCTCTACAGGTTTTCTGGCGTTTTTAAAGGTCAATACACCGGTAAATCCGATGTAAAGTCCCATCTTGACGACTTCTCGTGCGGTTTCCACCGATCCGGTGAAACAGTGCATCACTCCACGCACCGGATGTTCCCGCAGGATGCTGAGCGCGTCGGCAATGGCATCCCGGACATGGAGAATGACCGGCTTGTCCAGCTTTCTTGCCAGTTCCAGTTGGCGGATAAAGACCTGCTTTTGGATTTCGCGGTCAGGTTCCGGCCAGTAATAATCAAGGCCAATTTCTCCAATTGCCACCACTTTGGGATGTGTCAGCATTTTTTCGATCTCCGCAAGTCCTTCCTCCGTATAAGAAGCCGCCTGTTCCGGATGGAAGCCTGCCGCGGCCCAGACATGGGGATACTCCTCTGCCAAAGCAAGAGAGGCTCTGGAGGATTCCAGGTCACATCCGGCATTGATAATGCCGCAGACCCCGTTTTCCGGCAGAGACTTCAGCATCTCTGCCCGGTCCTCGTCGAACCGGGCATCATCGTAATGGGCATGTGAATCAAAGATTCCGTGGATCAAAAGGGGCAGCCTCCTTAGTGAATTTTGCTGCCTGCCGGGACGGCGGGATCAACGAACAGGACCTTTACATCGTCTTCGGAGCAGTCCGCGGCCAGAATCATGCCGTTGCTCATCTCACCGCAGAGCTTAGCGGGTTTCAAATTGGAAACCAGAATGATCTTTTTTCCGACCAGATCTTCGGGGGCATACCACTGGGAGATGCCGGAGAGGACCTGACGTTCGACCTCGCCATCATTGAGGATCAGCTTCAGGAGTTTTTTGGATTTCTTCATTTTTTCACAGCTGAGGACCTCTGCCACCCGGAGTTCCACTTTGGAAAAGTCCTCAATTCCGATCTGCGCAACACCCTCCGGCGCCTTTTTAGACTCTTCGGCCTTAGCGGCGGCAATTTGAGGCTCCACGATTTCCTTTTGAATCCGTTCCATCATCTTAGCCTCATCGATACGGGCGAAAAGTGCTTTTGCTTCGCCGACCTTGCGGGCAGGTGCGGAGCCGAATTCCGTCAGGGATTCCAGATCCGCCGCCGGAGAGCCGATTTGCTCTATAATGGAAGCGCTGGTAGCCGGCAGGAAGGGAGCCAGCAGTACGCCGATAAACCGGATCGCCTCAATCAGATTGGATAGAACGGTTTTGAGCCGGGGCAGGGAGGCCTCATCCTTGGCCAAAACCCAGGGCGCAGTTTCGTCGATATACTTATTAGAGCGCTGGGCCAGAGCGATGATCTTCTGGAGCGCGTCGGCGGTGTGGTATTCGTTCATAAAATTCAGCACGCTGGAAACAGTCTGGAGAGCGGTATTTTTCAGATCCTCATCCAGCTCATTTTCCACACAGGCGGCATTGATTTCCCCACCGAAGTATTTGTTAGCCATGGCGACAGTCCGATTGACCAGATTTCCTAAGGTGTTTGCCAGTTCGGCATTGTACTTGGTAATGAACATCTCGTAGGTAATGCTGCCGTCCTGGGCGTAGGGCATAGCGGAAAGCAGATAATAACGTACCGCATCCACCCCGAAGAGATTGACCAGATCATCAGCGTAGATGACGTTACCCTTAGATTTGCTCATTTTATCGGAGGCAAACAGCAGCCAGGGATGGCCGAAGACCTGTTTTGGCAGGGGAAGATCCAAAGCCATCAGGAAGATAGGCCAGTAGATGGTGTGGAACCGGAGAATGTCCTTGCCGATGACATGGACATCAGCGGGCCAGTATTTTTTGTAGTTTTCGCCGATGTTGTCGGGATCATATCCCAGAGCAGTGATATAGTTGGTAAGAGCATCCAGCCAGACGTAGATCACATGCTTGTCGTCGAAATCCACGGGGATTCCCCACTTGAAGGAGGTTCTGGAAACGCACAGGTCCTGGAGGCCAGGTTTCAGGAAGTTATTGATCATTTCTTTTTTGCGGGATTCGGGGACGATAAAATCAGGATGATCCTCGATATATTTCATCAGCCGATCCTGATATTTGCTCATGCGGAAGAAATAGGCTTCCTCCTTAGCAGGTTTGACGGGCCGTCCGCAGTCGGGGCAGCAGCCGTCTTTCAATTGACTCTCGGTCCAGAAGGATTCACAGGGGGTGCAGTACATGCCGCTGTATTCGCCTTTGTAGATATCTCCTTGCTCGTAGAGCTTTTTGAAGATTTTCTGTACAACTTTTTCATGGTAATCGTCCGTTGTACGAATAAAGTAATCATAGCTGGTGTTCATGATATCCCAGATCCGTCTTACCTCGCCGGAGATTTTGTCCACATGCTCCTTTGGAGAGATACCGGCGGCCTTAGCGATTTCCTCGATTTTCTGGCCATGCTCATCAGTGCCGGTGCAGAAGAAGACGTCGTAGCCCTGCATCCGTTTCATCCGGGCGATGGCGTCAGTCAGCACGATCTCGTAGGTGTTGCCGATATGAGGTTTCCTCGAGGTGTAGGCAATGGCGGTGGTGATGTAGAATGTTTTCTTGTCCATAAACACAGATCCTTTCTGGATGGCGGCGGTGTTCCTACCATCTCTTTAAATTTTTTTCATGTTTTTTCAGGTAAGCGTCTTTCAGTTCTTCTACTGAAATGCCGTAACAGAGCATCACGTCGTTAAAATACATCATGACGTCGCATAACTCTTCCGTAAAGTGCCTGCGGGTATCCGGATTCTCAGAAATTGCCCGGTTTCCCTCTTTTTTGATGATATCGGCGGCTTCCCCCAGCTCGATCATCAGCCAAAGCAGCTTGTTTTTACCGGTTTCAGGCCCCAGTGGTTCCCACTGGTCCTTATATTTTTCCTGCAGCTCTTTTTGGATCGCCTGCATTTCAAGAAATCCCAAATCCTCCATGTTGATCCCCCTATCGCTTACTTTATCTGTACATAGTAGTCCAAAATCACAGTGCCGTCAATGGGACCCGGTGTTGTAAACCGGGGGCAGGCGTAAACCTCCATAGAGAAGGAGTCGGGCACCAGCCCCAGTTTTTCCATCTCCGGCAGGAGCAGATCCATTTCCTGAGCGTATACTTCCGGTATGGTCCCTTTGATTTGCCCTATAGCCACCCGGCATTGAGGAAGGTCCCGATAGTCGAGGCCTTCTGGCACCGGAGTATCCGGCCGCATCAGCATTCCTATCATGTAGGTAAAGGAGCCATCTGTTTCCAGTTCGCCGTTCCAGCTCAGATAGGCGTCATCCGCATCCGGGAGGATCTCCTGATAAAGGCCTTCCATCTGTTCCAACTGTGTAAAAATACCTTTCTGGAAACAGTCTTCCCAAAAAGCCGGGATGGGATTCGCTTCTTTAGGGTCTACCTTCAAAGCGCGCCCCACAATCCGGCAGGGAGGCAGCGTTAAAATCTGAAACCGAACCAAATCCGCCATGACATCCCTCTTTTCTTAAATTAATCACCCCACAGGCGCTCCGTCTCGTTTCAAAAGTGCCAGGGCTTCCTCATAGTCCTGTTTTGCAACATAAATCGTGTATTCCATATTCTGATTCAGGTTTTCCCCGACCGTTCCCATAGTGCCGCGGTGTCCGTCGGCCGCAGGTGAAGGACTGACACGGCTGACCGTTTTAACCGTGTATTCTATAGAGGCAGCCTCCAGCACCTCCCGGATTTTCGGAAGTTTTTCCAGATCGAAAACGGAAACCAGCTCTTTTCTGTTAAATACGGTAAGCATAATTTCTCTCCTTCCGTCGTGTTCGAATAAAAACCAAAACCGCCCCGTCTTAAGCCGCAGCAGGCTGAAGACGGGGCGGAGCGCTCCGTGGTACCACTTCATTTCATCCCAGATAGGGACCTCAGGGGATACGAAATCATATCCTTTCGCTATAACAGGCGAACCTGTCGCGCTCTAAACGGGAATTGTCTCGAACGCGCCACTCAGGAGCCATCTTCCTCTGTTTTCGCATGCGCCCTCCCACCAACCGGGCGCTCTCTTTGCTTTGAAAAACAGGCTACTCTCTCCGTCTCAGTGTATATTGATATTTATTACAGCATATCACATTCTTCGATCTTTGTCAATGCTTATATGGGTATCTCCGGGCATACCAGGCTCTGAAAACGCATATGGATAAAGAGACGAAAGGGGAGGATAGGAATGGCTGTACTGGTAAAAAAGGAGAGCCGCAATCGCTGCACCGAAGGGAGCAGGCATAATCCTGTCCGGCGAAGCCGCGAGTCACTTTTCAGCGCCTTTTTAGGGAAGGCGGAAGAAGCGATGGAGCCGCAGATGCAGCTTCAGGGGCGGCGGGAATTATATGTAGAAGAATGTCAGGGGGTATTGTCCTGTGATGATAATCTGGTCAAATTACAGCTGAGAGGGATGACGTTGACCATTCTGGGAGCGGGATTGACAGTATCAGATTTTACAGTCTCCACCCTGACTGTTCATGGGGACATCCGGGGGTTGGAACTGGAGCCTGTTAGCCGGAAGGAGAAAAGCCGATGAATAGAGGGATGCGGTGGGTGTGTTTGCGGGTACGGCCGATTCTGTTGGGAAGCAGCGCTTTGTTTGCCGGAGCGGCAATTTTACTGCGGGGCGGTGAGGTGGCGGAAGGAATTCGGGAAGGGATCAGCCTTTGCCTGACATCCGTAATTCCATCCTTATTTCTGTTTATGGTATTTGCAGACTTTCTGGCGCTGACGGATGCAGGAACGATACTTTTCCGGCCCTTTGGCTTTTTGAAAGGCGTCTTTGGGGTTCCTGGCGATGCGGTGCCGGTGATTCTTTTGTCGCTGATCGGTGGTTATCCGGTAGGAGCCAGGATGCTGGCAAGACTGGTAAAGCAGGGCCGTCTCACATCTCAGACTGCGGAGCGGCTGCTGTGCTGTTGTGTCAACTGTTCCCCGGCGTTTCTTATAGTTGGCGTAGCGCTGCCCTGTTTCGGAAGTGTTGAAATAGGTGCTGTTATGTACGGGTGCCAGATCGCGGCCGCATTGCTGACAGGTTTGTTGGCTCGGATCCTGTGGGGCAGAGAAAAAGCACATCTATCTTTGCCTTCAGAAGATGATGAACCTCATATGGGGCTTTTACAGGGGTTTGTAGCGGCGGTAGCAGAGGCGGGAAAGGGAATGTTTGTTATTTGCTGCTTTGTGCTGGTTTTTTCCGTAGTATCTCATGCCATGGCTTTTTTGCCCGGCGGCAGTATATGGGCAGGCTTGCTGGAAGTAACCGTCGGCTGCGCCCATCTTCCGGGGATGCCAGGAATGGAGATGCTGATATTAGGTACAGTTTACACATCCTTTGGCGGGCTCTGCGTATGGATGCAGACTGCCTGCTTTTTGCGCGGCACCGGGATTCGGATGAGGAAATTTGCCTTTTTGCGGGGCGTCACGGTGGTAATCAGCTTGCTGTCTACCGCGTTTTTTGTAAATAAGTTGGAGCTGCCGCTGCCTGTTTTTGCAACATCCAGCGCAGCGGCCCCTGCAGCCGGAGCAGCTACGATGGGCGCTTCCGGATTATTGATAGAACTTTGCCTGATGCTGCTCATATGCCGTATTTCCTCGCAAAAGGATTCGAAATCTGAAAAATAGTGTTACAATTATTCGATCCTAATAACGACGTCGCCCACTCCTGCAGAGACCTCAAACTTGTAAGGAGCATCCTGATTAAGACTGTGATAATCTGACATTGACACATTCACTTCGTCATTGATGGTGACGGTTCCGACACCGCCCGTAATATCGAACTGATAATCCATAATATCTCCATTTAAGGAAATATCCATATCCCCTACGCCGCATTTTACCTGCAAGTCTCCCTCTAGAGTTCCGGATAAGGAGGTATCTCCAACTCCTGCGATTAGAACAGTTTTTCCCTGACAGGTGATATTTTCCGCAATTATATTTCCCGTGTCTCCATTCAAATTCATAGAAGAAGCTGATATACTTTGAAGCACAGTATCTCCGATATCGCCCTCGATTGTCAGTTGGCCGGCTGTGAACCCTTCCATCCGGAGACTCCCGATTCCAGCGTCAATGGTTGTATCGGACAGTGCGGCTTCCGGAGGAAGGTTTATCACCAAAGAGCATTCCTGTTCGCTGTCGAAGAAGCCCAAATTGAAAAAGTGGTTAGGACTTTCTATTTTCACTTGCAGAACGCCATTATTTATTTCCTGGTGCAGCATGCCCTTGGGAACATTTTTCCATTCCATATACCCCGCGTCGCCGTTTTGGGTGATAGTGACATCTGCTATAGAGAAATCCAGATCTAAGCCGGTAAGCTCACCTTCCAGAGGAATACGGCTGCTTTCCAGATCATCGCCGCTCATGTTTAAGAGTTGTGCAGACCCCAGCTGAATTCCGTATTTTCCGAAGGAGATACTCAAGTTCCCGATACTGGTCTGGTAACCGGTAGCCCCCATTTGAAGACAGAAGAACCACAATCCACCGCCCAGCAGCATCAGGGCAACTCCCACGGGGATCAGCAGAATCCAGACTTTTTTCATTTCAGTTCCTCCTTTTTAGTTTTTCGTCCGGAGAATCTTTTAAAAAGTTTCCCGCAGAAACGGACAAATCCGGGTATAACATATCGAAAGAGTCCCCAGGACAAGGATCCGCCGGTCAGCAAGATGCCTACGCAGAACAGAGCCATGGAAATCAGCAGCAATCCATTGAGTGAGTCTGAGAAGACTAAGGGAACTCCGATGATCAAAGCGGCAAAGAACATCACCATAGCGGCGACAGCAGTGGCCAGTATTCCTAGGGCTGCTGCAAATAACCCGATAAACACAGCAAAAAGGGTTACGACTATTGTAATCACGACGCCAAACAGCACTGGTCCCCAAATAATGGCTGTGCATGCCAGGAAAATCCACAGGCCGGTTTTTTTGCGGGCAGTGGGCGCAGTCTGAGCAGTTGGAGCGTTTGAAGAATTTGTAAGACTACTGGCATTGCTGTTTAAAATTGTCTGTGCTACCTGTTCCGGAGAACCCAACTCTTCGATTACATGCTGTTCGTTTTCGGGCCCCGCGTCGTTGAAATATTCTTCGTAATAGCGAAGCGCTTCCTGCTGTTCAGAAAACGGCAAAGTCCCTAAGAGGGAGCGCAGCCTTTCCATAAATACAAGCCTGGTCATTCTGATTCCTCCACCAATAGACTGTCGATTTTTTCTTTAAAGGTTACCCATTCCAGCCGATATGCGGCACATAGCTCCTGACCGCGAGGCGTCAGTCGGTAATATCTCCGGTTTCTTCCCTGGAAGGGGATATCATAAGGTTCTACTGCACCGTCCTTTTGCAATCGTCTCAAGACAGGGTACAAGGTTGATTCAGAGACATCCACGACATTGCGGATTTGCTGGGTCAGCTGGTATCCATAGGTATCTCCTGCTGACAGTACCGCCAGTACGCAGGCGTCCAGAAGTGCTGAGCCAATTTGAAATGCCACAAAATCCCTTCCTTCATTACATATTTATTTTCAAACAATATTATATAATATATAATATTGTTTGTCAACAAGTAATGCGAATTTTTCTTTGGATATGCAATACCCCATTTTAAAAAAGAAGAATCGCCGCTGCCGGTTTTTACAACAACCGGCAGCGGCGATAGGGTTTATTGCAATTTTTCAAAAAGGAGAAACGCTCTTTAATGCTTTTCTTTCACATCCTGATATGCCCGTTCAAAAGCCGATAGATCGGGCTCCCCGTAAAGGTCGGTATAATCCTTGCCCAAATAGCAGGCGAAGCTGGAAAAGTCTCGGAATCCGAGGGCATAATACGCTTGGAAATCCGCTTGGATAACCGCATCATCCGCTTGAAACGATTTAGGCGGTTTGGTCCACTGGGAATACAGCGAATTATCCAGCCAATAATCCAGCACCTTGGCAGTATCGCATCCGAATACCTGAAGAAGTTTCTCCAATGGCTGCCATTGCGCGGTATTCTTTGCACAGTCATCCGTGATAGGCCTGTGGAAATCCCGATCAAATGGAGCGTATTCCAAAAAGATGCCAGGCAGGGGTTTGACTTTTTCAGGGGCCTGCAGACAGCCGGTGTAAGCCAGATGAGCAAGTGTTGCATGGGGATTATCCTTTTGCAGCTCCTGTAAAATCCTGTTCATGACCATAAGCTGTTGTTCTGAGGGCGAGTATTGAGAGCAGTTGGGGCAGCAGCAGGCAGCAGTTCCCACGTCATCCATCCAAAGAAAGTATCTGCTTGAGGAGCGGTACAACTTTTTGACCAGATTGGCAGCATTTTTTGCCACATAATCCATTGCTTCGTGATTGGTAACGCAGAAATTGAAGTCCGCAGTCCGTTGACCATCCTGATTCATCCGAAACCAGTCGGGGTGCTTTTCGAATAGATCCTTTGGCAGCAGATATCGCAAAGCGTGCATCTCATATTCAATGTCCAAGCCTGCGTCGGCCGCTTCATCAAGCAGCTGGCGGTAGCCAGGCTGATCCAGCAGTTCCAGCATAGCGGCCAAGCTTTGATGCGCATCGGCACCGCCCACAGGATGAAGTGCCAGTCCGGTCAGGTTCATGTCTGTACAGCGATGGATCCATGTTCTATCTAATTCTTCGGGATGGATCAGCAGGGAGGCTTTGATACCAGGTGTAGACATATTGAAACGCTCCTTTTATTGATTTTCAAACGATATTATACACTTTATCGCGCTACTTGTCTACATATAAGACGAAATTTGCGTTTTGGGGGAAAATCTGTTATCATAAACTCATTGTAAGCGGAGGTGGTTTGTTGCAGTATCGAAGCGTTATACCGGCCATTTTTCTTTCCAGACCTAATCGCTTTATAGCTGTCTGTAAGGTAAATGGAGGTGATGTGCAGGTACATGTAAAAAATACCGGGCGATGCAGAGAGTTGCTGCAGCCGGGTGCCCAAGTCTGGCTGGAACCTGCAGAAGGGCCAAGAAAAACAGCCTTTTCCCTGATTGCGGTACAAAAAGGAGAAAGGCTGGTCAATATTGATTCTCAGGCACCCAATCGGGTGACGGAGGAAGCACTTCTGGATGGGCGTCTTCTGTTGCCGGGGATCGGGCAAGCCGGGATTGTTATGCGGGAAAAGACCTTTGGAAATTCCAGGTTTGATTTTTACTTGGAGGGAAACGGGCGACGGGGATATCTAGAGATCAAGGGCGCAACGCTGGAGGAAAATGAAATTTGTCGGTTTCCGGATGCTCCTACTGAGCGGGGAACGCGGCATTTACGGGAACTGATACAGGTTAAGGAACAGGGAATGGAGGCAGCCGTTCTGTTTGTGATCCAGATGGAGTCGGTGCGGTATTTGGTTCCCAATGACAGTACAGATCCTGCTTTCGGAGATGCTTTGCGGGAGGCTGCTGCCGCGGGCGTTGCGATTTTGGCTCGGGAGTGCGAGGTGAAGCCTGGGCAGTTGGTTCTTGGCCGTGAGGTCCCGGTTTTTCCGTTCGGAGGACCCGGCCAAACCAGCGGAAATCTTCTTTGGTAAAGGAGCCGCTGAGAAAGAGCAGAAGCGCATATAGGATGAGTGCGGCGACGATTTTGGCAACGGCATCCAGACCGGAAGAAAGCTCCGGCAGAAATTCGCTCAGTGCAGAAATACCCATACCTGCAAGGACGATACAGAAGGCAGGTTTTGCAATCCAAAGCCATGGCCGAATCGAGATAGAGGTGACCTTTGCCAATCGTGCAATGCTGAGAGTCGCATTGACAAAGGTACTGGCAAAAAGGACGATGACGTATCCTTTCACTCCGTAGAGAGGGAGAAGCAGGTATAACAGCACAATGCTCAGTGCAGAATCCGCAATGGAATACCGAAGGACGCTGACCTGTTCATCCAGCCCCTTCAGCATGGAATCAGCTACGTTGTCCAGGTACAGCATAGGCACCAAAGGAGCAAGCAGCCCCAGCATATATCCAACATCTTCCCGGCCGTAAACGGCCACTCCTAATTCTGTCGAGAAGCAAAGGAAGATCCCGGTCATGGCGGCTGCAAACAGCAGCGTATACCGCAGCACTTTGGAGACCAGCCGGTCAATGCGTTTTTGATCTCCTAAAGCCCGGGCTTCTGCAATTTCCGGCACCAGCAGGCTGGAAAATGAAGTAAGAAATGCGGTAGGGAAGGCGAGAATCGGCATAACCATGGCTTCCGTCATGCCATATTGGGCTAAGGCGCCTGAACCCGAAGAACCATACTTTTTAAATCCGCGAGGGATGAGGATATTTTCAATGGTGACCAAAGCGGATTTCAGATAAGAACTGAGAGCGACAGGAATGGTAATACGTGCAAATCGCTTGGTAATGCCTGGGAAAGTTTGCCGCTTAAAGTTCCATCGGGCACGATCACGGAAATAGAGGAGCAGTGTGTATAAAAAGGAGAGAAATTCTCCGCCGACGCATCCGCAGGCAGCGGCGGCGCATGCCCATGTCAGATCTTTCGGAAGGAGAATCGTAAAGGCAGCTCCGGCGACTGCCATGTGGCAAAGCTGCTCTACGATTTGAGCAGATGAGGATTTTCCGGCTTTCCGGAGGGCGAAAAAGTACCCGCGCAGGCTGGAGGACAGTGCCATAAACGGCAGGGCAAAAGCCAAGATCCGCAGAGATAAGACCGCTCTGGAATCATCCAGCAGCCGAATGGAAATAGGCTCAGCAAAAAAGAATAGGGCTGCCGCCGCCAGCATGCTCATGACGATACCGTAGCGCATGCATTTGCGCATAGCGTCATTTGCACCAGCATACCTGCCGGCGGCGACTTCTTCTGCAACCAACCGGGTTACAGACAGGTAAATTCCGGAAGTGGCAAATGTGGACGCCATTCCGTAAATAGTGGCGATCAGCTGGAAAAGCCCCATGCCTTCGGCGCCCAGCTTACCGGAGAGCCAAGCGCCAAAGGCAACCCCCAGTCCCCGCATCAGGAAGGAGCCGGCCATTAAAATCATGGCATTTTTAAAAAAAAGCCGCGTTTTCATAACTTCCCTCCTTCTGATAAAACAGCATATGCAGCAAATGCGGAAAAAAGTATATAAAACGCAGCAATCCGGAAGCTTTGAACTGCACCCCATTTGTTGGACAGTATGGTATACTGGATAACAAGTGGGGTGCTTAATTATGCCAAAAGGAATACCGAACAAACGCTACACGCCGGAATTTAAGCAAATGGTAGTAGAGACA
>CALXBD010000078.1 GCA_944386445.1 uncultured Clostridia bacterium | reverse complement strand
ATGGCAGAGGAGCAACCCAGTGGAGCGGTTGCTACAGCAGAAGCAGTAAAGGGGATTCGTGCCGCATTACCGGACAAGCCACAATCCGAATTGACAGCCGATGATGTGTCAACAGCCATTACTGCCTACATAGGAACGATGATCACAATGGACGAGAATACTTCAGAACTGTTCCAGCAGCTTGCCAAGCAAGTTCTTGAGCTCCCCTTGGATGGGGAAAATTAAGCGTGTCGCTGCGGCGGGTTTTTATATACCTCTTGCGCCCCCGTTGGCACAGAAAATCTTTTCGCACAGCTACAAGATATCCTGCGCCAACTACACCCGAACAGCCGGATTTTGCTCATGGCAAATTCCTTGTCTTTTGTAACTTACAGCCCACAAAATCCGCCTGTTCTGCTGCCACTGAAAACGGTCTGTCTGGCGTGGGACAGCCCCTTTCCAGCGTCAGCGGTCGCAAAAGGTATAACACACTAGACTTTGCAAGCAAAATCGTGTGCCAACAGGGATGCTTCCCGCCCCTATTGGAAACCCAGAGCCAAGGGGCTGCGCCCCTCTGGACACCCTCATATTTTCCTCGAAAATGGTACCCAAACTGTAAAAATGCAGTTTGACACCGTTCCTCAGAAAATACAAAACCGCTGCAATCTCCATCCTTGCGGGGATGAAAATTGCAGCGGTTTTTGCAGACGAGCGACATTTGTCTTTTCTTTTTTCATCTCACGCTCCTCACTCGTGCCGCAGTCTGTATCACAACTATTTTCGATCCGTCTTTTGCTCCAACTGCTTAATCGAATCCAGATAGTCCTGTTCCACTTCACTGAGCGTTCTTGCCTTATATTTACGATATTCTGATGTCGCCTTATCAACCGCCTGCTTGTGGGAAATACTGCCGTTTCCCTGCAAAAGCTGCTCACCGCTCATGGTAAGAATTCGATCCAAATGCTCTGCCCAATCCTGCATGGTCATCGCCTGCTCACGCTCCGCCTGACGCTCCGCAAAATCCAGATAGCCGGATACGAGCTGTCCCATGGCTCGAAGTTCCTTTTCCTCCAGATAATTCTTGGCTACTACAGCCTCTCGCAACGTCGGTTGGCTTCCCGCAAAGGTGGTCAGCCCCATGAACTCTTTCTCTGCATCGGCTCTTGTGTAAATGACCTCCGCCGCTGTCTGGCCGTGAATTGCATAATGGATCTTGTTCTGGACTTTTTTGAAAAACTGAATGGAGATTTCTGCGTACGGGTCATAGTCAATGCTGGTTGCGTAAATCTCCAGAACCTGTCTGTAAAACACCTTCTCAGAGGCACGGATGTCTCTGATCCGTTCCAGCAGTTCTTTGAAGTATCCGCCCCCGCCCAGATTTTTCAAACGTTCGTCATCAAGGGCAAAGCCCTTCCGCATATACTCTTTCAAAATTCCGGTTGCCCAAATGCGGAATTGGGTGCCACGCTTAGATTTCACACGGTAGCCAACCGAGATAATGACATCCAGGTTATAATATTCAACTTGATACATCTTTCCATCTGCCGCAGTTGTTGCAAAATTTGCAACAACTGAATCCCGATTCAGCTCGCCTTCTGTAAAGATATTTTTGATATGCCTTGAAATCGTCGATTTATCTCTTTGAAACAGCTCCGCCATCTGATCGATGGACAGCCAAACAGTATCACCGTCAAAAGTGGTTTCAATTTTTGCCAATCCATCTTCTGTTGTGTAGATAATCATATCTGATTTTGGGTTTGGTGTATGATTCTCACTCATATCGTTCACCTCATAGACCTTATGTCCCTCAATGCGGGAAGTTTACTTTCCTTCCTGCATTAAGTTTGGACATTAATTACACGTTAATTATATCATGCCGTTTCGGTATTTTCAATAGCGTCCGAAGAATGTTTGGAATTGTTTACATTTGCAGACAGCGGAGAGGCACTTTTTCAAAGTGTAATAACTCATTATAACACTTTCATCCATACTGGCTGCAAAGTGCTGTGGGCTCTCCGAGGGTTCTTCCGAGGGGGAATGCGGTCGCTGTGGCGACCTCTGCTGACCAAAGCAAAAATGTCTGCAACTTTTCCCATGGTCAGCCTGTCTGCATGACGCTGTTCTGCGGAACGTCCTCTTACAGACGGCGGCAGTGAAAGACGAACCTTTCGCTACTTGTCCATAGCAAATCCTGCGGGATTGCTATCGCCGCAACCGCGAACGACGCACTCTTGTTCGTTCGTGCGTTCCTTCGTTCCGTGAACTTTACTCCGTTGGAACGCATGAACGCTCCAACAGATTGCTTTCACTTCATTACAATTCCATAGGTGGCAGCAAAACGTAGATGCCCATATAGTCCCGGCACCGTTTCCCGCCGCCAATGTGCAGATTGCTGACCGGCTCCAAACCGTAGTCTTCTGCGTTCTGGCTGATATAGTTGGCAAAGCTTTTCGAGGACAGTGCGTTCTCTGCATTGTCCTCACACTACCGCTTGTAGGCAGCGTGCAGATTTTTGGTGCTGGCTTCGTAATCTGCCTTGAACGCCACATAGCCTTCAGAAGCAAGGAAGTCCACAATGTTGTTGGCTTCACGGACTGCAAAAGAAAAATATGACGATATCTTCAACGATGCGTGTAAACATCGAGAAATATATGATCTCAACCGTCAAATCGCCATACAGAGGAGTTCTCAAAACAACTGTAAAAATAAAAAGCTGCGGCCTCTGTTCAGAGCAAACGCCGGCGGCAGTCCGGGAGAAGCTTCACGGCCCCGTTCCGCCAATTCCTTATTTGGTGGCTTCGAGTTTTGATTATTTGTCCCGACTTTAATATCGTCTTGATTTTCAATTTTTGTACAGGAAATTTTCCCGGAAACAACCGATGAGATCTTTACCCAAACTCTCCTGAGCTGTCCTGTATAGCGTGAAAAAGTATTGCAAATAGGGAAGGACTTTCGTTTACAATTCACTTTCCGTTCTCTATAATGAAAGCAGGAGGGTTGAGAATGGGAACTGCTTATATATCAATTATTTTACTTTGCCGGGTGGCACAGCATTTATGTGCAAAACGCTCCAGTAATCGGGTAGATAATCTTTCCTGTTTTTTTAAATATGGAGCTTTTCGTCACATTTTAAGCGGGATATTGGGACTGCTGTTGATTTTGATTACAGGTAATGGATTTCGGTGTGATCTGTTGACATTTGCAATCTCATTATTTTCCGGTATAATGATTGCCGCTTCGACGGGGCTTGGACTTGCTGTTTTAAAAAGCGGGACGGTTGCATTATCATCCATGTTTGGTACGGCAGGTCTTCTGATCCCCTGTATCGCCGGAATTGTGTTGTTTGATAAACCGATGTCCGCTGGACAGTGGTTCGGTGTGATTCTTTTATTCGTAGCGGCTTATTTCTTAATAACAAGTTCGTCGAAAATATATAGCGGCTTTTCGTTTAAAACACTTTTACTGCTTCTTGGCGTGATGCTTTCAGAAGGCTTTACCATGCTCGCACAACAGATGTTTGCCTTTTATGTGTCGGAGGGTGATGTATCTGTATTTTCGTTTTTGTCTTTCGGTACGGTAGGCATCCTCATGCTCCTGATTTCGTTTTTCATTCCGAAAAAGCAGGAAAACAGCAGCAATTCCCGCCTTACTCCGGAGCTCCTGGGACTGGGTACGGTTCTTTCCGTAGCAGTATTCGTGATCAATCAGCTTGTAACCATCGCTGCGGAAGTGGTCTCACCTGTAATACTGTTTACATTTGTCAATGGCGGAAGTACGATTATAGGAGCGGTTGTTGCAGCTGTATTCTTTCAAGAAAAGCTGACCTTGCGAAGCATTGCAGGAATTATGCTTGGGGTTCTGTCGCTCGTCATAATAAAGGGCTTATAACTGAAGAAGTTTCCATTTCATGTATCAGGGGAGGTGGGATGCTGTTGGGATAAAAGGTGGAGATATCAGCATCCGGATTGTTGGCGAGCAAACAATGGTTTGCAACATTTGCTGGATTCCAATGCAGTGAAAGGGGGAAGAGAAACTGAAAGTGCAAGTAAGACAATCGGAATCCGTTTCGGAACAGATGTTTAGAAATTTAGCTTAGGAGGCAAATAAATATGCAGAATGTACTGGATTTCGGAGCAAAAGGTGATGGGTCGACGCTGGATACAGCAGCAATACAAAATGCTATCAATGCAGGGGGCATGGTATATATTCCGAAAGGAACTTATCTTACGGGAACATTGTATCTGAAAAGCAATGGCGGTCTATATCTGGAGGCAGGAGCAACTTTACGGGCAAGCCATAACCGGGAGGACTACAACGCGGATGATTTCTGCGAACAAAATGAGGTGTTTTCTGCGGAACTGGTTACAGGTGCGCACCTGATTGTAGCAGTGGAGCAGGAAAATATTTTCATTAAAGGGGAGGGGACCATTGACGGCGAAGGCAGATTCTGGATGAATGAGAGCAATCGTATCAAGTATCAATTGAATGAGAATAGCTGGATTGAGTCTCCGGAATATGCCGCTAATCCCGAACGGCCGGGACAGATGATATTTTTATGTGAGTGTAAAAACGTGATGGTCAGCGGCGTACATATTGTCAATGGCCCCTACTGGCATCTGTTTTTGCACGGCTGTGAAGATGTAATTGTAAAAGGAGTGACAATCCGGGGCGATAAAACACGCTGGACGAATGATGGCATCGATATTGACTGCTGCAGCCGGGTTACGGTAAGCGACTGTTTGATTGAGGTGGGAGACGATGCGATTACACTGCGTGCCAACGGAAAAGCATTGAAAAAGAAAGAGGCAGTCTGTGAGCATGTAACCATTACCAATTGTGTTTTGACGGCATATATGGACTATGGCGTACGCATTGGCGTTGGATACGGAGCTATCCGAAATTGCACGCTTTCCAATCTGATCATCCATAATTCCCACGCCGGGATAGGGATGACAGCCCGGTTTATTTCAGGAGGCACAAATATAGAAAATATTATTCTGAACTCCCTGCAGATTTTTGCGCACAGGCCATTGGAGCTGCGGCTGTCGGCAGCGGATGGTATGCCGCCTGTCCCTGCCTCCACGCATATCCGGGGAGTACATTTTTCCAACAGTCTGATGAAAGGCGATTTGAGCAGCTGCATTCTGGGCTATGAGAATGGGGATCTTTCCGATATTGTCTTTAGCAATATGGATATCATTTACAGCGGATGTGGGGCCAGACCGTGTGCTATCGATGAAAGAGGATTTTATGGCTACGATTCCAAAGATATGGCATTTGAGATTCGCAAGGCAAAAGAAATTACATTCAAAGATGTCAGGATTTCCTGGGAAGGAGATGCAGCCGGATGGCATTATGATATGACCCTGGAACAGACGGAAAAGGTTACTTTCGACAGGTGCACTTTCTTAAAGGGAATAAAAGAAATGGAATAAACCGGCAACAAATTTACCATAATTTCCCGGTTCCGCCCCGTCAATCGAGAAAAAGTTCTATAAAAACAGAAAACTTTTCGTTTGCTTTTTTGATGCCTTTAACTATAATAAAATTGTCGGTAATAACACCGTCAATAAAAAACAAAAGGAAGAAGGAAATGAAAATGACATCGAGAAAACATGTAAAAAGCTTGGCAGCGATGCTTGCTCTGGTCATGGCGTTTTCACTGACTGCATGCGGCAACTCAGAGGGAACTGTAAAACCTTCTGGTGAAACATCAAAAACGGGAAATACCAGTGCCAGCACGGCTGAAGGAACATCCGGGGACAGTGCGCAAACAGCAACGGAAAAAGATCCCTTTGGCGCGTATGAGGATACGGTGACACTGTCGCTTTCCCGGGTTACTACTGCGAATCCCAAATTACCGGATGGTGACAGCTATGAGGATAATGCTTATTTTGACTGGGTGCTGGAGCGACTGAATGTACAGTGCACGGATGCATTTGAGGCAAGCGGAGATGATTATTCAAGACAGGTGTCATTGGCTATTGCGTCAGAGGAACTGCCGGATGTGATGTGTATCTATGACACTTCCACATTGGATGAGTTGGTGGAAAATGACCTGATTGCCGATCTGACCGATGTATATGACGATTACGCTACCGATTATATAAAAGGATTGTATGATTCTTATGGCGACCGTGCATTTGTTTCCTGTACCTATGACGGTAAGATTATGGCAATGCCTTCGGTTACCCCGGATACAAGCAGGATGATCTGGATCCGGCAGGACTGGCTGGATCAGCTGGGGCTCAAGATCGATGAAGACGGAAATTCTGTTATTACAAAAGAAGAACTGGAAACGGTCGCTGCTCAGTTCATGGAGAAGAATCCTTCAGGTGCAGATAGTCCGGTAGGACTCGCATTGACCCCGTCATTTGGCTGGGGAACAGATGTCTGCCCGGCTGTTCTCTGTGAAGCCCTGGGCGCTTATACGGGAAGATGGCTGCGGGACGATTCCGGTACCGTTTACGATGGCTGCACAGCCCCGGAAATGAAAGATGCGCTGGCATATATGAAGGACCTGTTTGAAAGAGGAATTTTGGACCCGCAGTTCGGAACCAGAACCTGGGATGATGTTTTGTCTCTATTGGTGAATGGACAGACAGGCATTGCTTTTGCGTCATGGGCTTTTCCTGACTGGGGACTGAACAATGTAAAGGCTATGGATCCCAATGCAGAATTTACAGCGTTTGTACTGGATAACGGAACGGGAAAGGCTAACTGGTCATATTCTAATGTTGTCGGTCGTTATATTGTCGTAAGCAAAACCTGTGAGCATCCGGAAGCGGCTATTAAAATCATGAATCTGTTTTATGATGAAACAAGAAATACCAATATAGCGGAAACGGCTCCTGCTGTAAATGAGTATCTCAATGTGCTTCAGGTAGATGGCGGCGTTCGTCCTTTGAATATGGAAATCCTGGATGCAAACAACTTTATTAATCAGCAGTATGCTCCGGTTGTAAGCTGTTTGAATGGAGAGGTCTCCATTGAAGAACTTTCTGGTACCTCCCGGACATGTGCAGAAAATGTAACCCGGTACCTGGATGACCCGGAGAACGCGACGGTGGCTGATTGGGCGTTTTATCATTCCCGCATGAAGGGAATTGCTTTGATGGATAAGCTGCAAAAACAGGGGTCTTTCAACGAAGTATCTCCGTTCTTCCCCAGCAATACGGAAACCATGAACAGTAACCTGGCTGATATGGAGAAGCTGCGTGATGAAACTTTCATCAAAATCGTTGTAGGAGAGCTTCCGGTGGATGAATTTGATTCCTTTGTGACGAACTGGAATGAACGCGGAGGCACGCAGATTGCTGCAGAACTGTCTAAATAACCGGGAATGATATACCTTTTATCAGGAAAAAAGGGCTATATTTTAGCCCTTTTTTCCTTCAAGAGAAAGGGGAATAGGTATGGATAAAACCAGAAATACACGCAAAATAAGGCATCGTTCCCAGGCATATTATCATGTTATGATGCTGCCTGGGATGATTTTTCTTCTCATTTTTTCCTATGCTCCCATGGTAGGCGTCATTATGTCCTTTCAGGAATATGTTCCTGCAAAGGGCATCCTGGGTTCCGAATGGGTTGGTCTGAAACATTTTAAATATCTGCTTTCTCTGCCGGATATCTGGCTGATTACCCGGAATACGCTGGTGATCTCATTGGGGAAGATTATCCTGCGGACTGTTATCGCTGTCATGTTTGCTATTTTGCTGAATGAAATCAAGCATAAATTTTTAAAGAAAAGCGTACAGACAGTCGTATATTTGCCGCACTTTATCTCTTGGGTAATCATGGCGTTTATTGTAGTCAATTTTTTTAGTCTGGATGGGACAGTCAACGCAATATTCAGCAGCCTGGGGCTGGAGAAGATGAATTTTCTGGGCAGCAACAAACTATTTCAGCCGCTATTAATCGGTACGGATGTCTGGAAGGAGTTCGGATACAGTTCCATCATTTATCTGGCCGCGATTACAGCGGTAGATCCCGGGTTACACGAAGCGGCGGCTCTGGACGGCGCCGGATGGTGGCAGCGGGTCTGGCATGTGACTCTTCCGGGAATGGTTCCGATCATTCTGCTGAACTCTGCAATGGCCATCAGTGGAATTCTGAGCGCAGGCTTTGATCAGGTCTATAATCTATATTCGCCGCTCGTTTATGAGACAGGGGATATTCTGGATACATACGTGTACAGGGTAGGACTTATCAGCCGCAGGTACAGCTTCGGTACAGCGGTAGGACTTTTGAAGTCTGTGGTGGGAATTATATTGCTTGTAAGCGCAAACAAACTTGCCGGAAAATTTGCCCATCGGAAGATTTTCTAAACGGGAGGAAGGTATTACTATGATAGAAAACACCAGTATAAAATCCCGTATCAGGGTTGTTATTATTTACGCCATTATCATTTTACTGGGACTGCTATGCCTGCTCCCTCTCTGGAATGTGGTCTGTATTTCTTTCAGCAGCAGTGCGGCAGTAGCTGCCAAAAAGGTGGGATTATTACCGGTTCAGTTTACCACTGCTGCATATGCAAAAATCTTGGAAGACAGCCAGTTCTGGCGTTCCTTTGGAATCTCTGTGATCAGAGTGGTATTAGGGCTTGCTATTAATATGATCCTGATCGCGCTGATGGCCTATCCGTTGTCCAAAACAAAGTCTGAATTTGGAGCAAGAAACATCTACATGGGGTTTCTCATTTTTGCCATGCTTTTTTCCGGCGGCATGATTCCTACCTATCTGGTAATTAAGAAACTGGGGTTGCTGAACACAATTTGGGCTCTGGTTCTGCCGGGTGCGGTCCCGATTTTCGACATCATACTGGTCATGAATTTTTTTATCGGAATCCCAAAATCACTGGAGGAAGCATCGGTAATTGACGGAGCTACGCCGCTGCAGATTCTGCTTTATGTCTACCTTCCGTGCTCTAAACCGTCCATGGCTACGGTGGCGCTTTTCAGCATTGTGGGGCACTGGAATGATTTCTTCGGCGGCCTGATCTATATGACAAAAATCAAAAATTATCCACTGCTGACTTATATTCAGTCGCTGAGTATCAATTTAGAGGAACTAGTAAAGGCAGGGACAGATGCCGCAACATTGACCAATCTTGCAGAGGTATCCAACAAGAATCTGGATGCTGCTAAAATTGTAGTGGCAGTTGTACCGTTGCTGCTCATCTACCCATTCCTTCAGAAATACCTGATAACCGGAATCGTGTTGGGAGCTGTGAAGGAGTAAAAAATATACTATCCGTTGAAAAAGGAGAATTAAGCGATGGAAAATACTGTTTGTTTTCAGCATTTTGGAACAATGCTGGACTGCTCAAGAAACGCGGTCATGAACATAACAAGTGTCAAAAGGTGGATTGATATCACATCAGATATGGGTTACAATACGCTTCTGTTGTACACGGAGGATACTTATGAGGTGGACGACAATCCCTACTTCGGATATATGAGAGGCCGTTAGTGGAAGAAAGAATTAAAGGAAATAAACGACTATGCAAACTTAAAAGGAGTGGAGCTGATTCCCTGCATCCAGACGCTGGCTCATTTAAACGCTATTGTAAGATGGCCTGAATACCGCACGCACGTAGACTGTAATGATATCATGCTGGCGGGAGATGAGGCAGTATATGAGCTCATCGATAAGATGTTTGCTACAATTTCCCAATGTTTTACCAGCCGTACAATCAATATCGGAATGGACGAAGCGCTCATGATCGGCAGAGGCCGATACTATGATCTGCATGGCGATACCAACCGCTCTCAGATCTTGGTCAATCACATAAAGAGAGTTTCCGAAATCGGAAAAAAGTACGGTTTCACTCTTATCATGTGGTCCGACATGTTCTTCCGGTTAGCGACCGGCGGAGAGTATTACAGCAACAGCGTCAAGATCAATGAAGAGGTTAAAAAGGAAATCCCGAATAATGTCCGGCTTATTTACTGGGATTATTATTCCACAGATAAAAATCATTATGACACAATGCTTACCGCCCATGAGAAGATAAAGGAAGATACATGGTTTGCCGGCGGCTTATGGAACTGGACGGGATTTGCTCCCCATAACGGTTACAGCATGAACTCCACCGAAGCGGCATTACAGAGCTGCCGGGAGCACGGGGTCAAGGACGTATTTCTGACCACATGGGGAGATAACGGCGGAGAATGCTCCAGATTTTCCCTGCTTCCGTCTCTGTTTTATGCGTCTGAGCTTGCGAAGGGGAATACGAACAAGGCGGATATCGCGGCAAAATTTAAAGAGAAATACGGGATTGCCTTCGAGCATTTTATGCTGCTTGATCTTCCGAACACGCCGGGTGT
The DNA here is from genome assembly GCA_944386445.1 of uncultured Clostridia bacterium. Lineage (GTDB taxonomy): Bacteria > Bacillota > Clostridia > Oscillospirales > Ruminococcaceae > Merdivicinus. The sequence continues at coordinate 40,126 of CALXBD010000078.1, read as the reverse complement.
TTCTTCCGATAAAATCTGTGATGCAGAGAAATACCTGCTATATAATGACTGCTTTACCGGGCTGATGGATTCCACTCTGGCAGGAGGGGAGAATGAACAGTATGCCGCATGCGCAAAGCAGCTGGAGCTAATGAAGAAAGATGAAAACTGGGGATACCTGTTTGCCACGCAGCAGACACTCTGTGAAGCCCTTTCCGTAAAAGCGCAGCTGGGAGCCAAAACCCGTGCAGTTTATCACAGCAGGAACCGTGAAGCTTTAAAGGCGCTGATCGAAGACTACCAAAATGCGGAACAGAAACTGGATTGTTTTTATAAAACATATAAAAAACAGTGGTTTATCGAGAATAAGCCGCATGGCTTCGATGTGCAGGATATTCGGATCGGTGGTCTGATCACCCGGATAAAAAGCTGTAAAGACCGGCTGCAGGAGCTTTATGACGGAAATATCGATGTGATCGAGGAGTTGGAAGAAAAACAGCTGGATGTAACCGGAAATGGCGAAAAATTCCGTGGTCAGCCTCTGAACTATAACGACTGGATGAAAACGGTAACAGCAAATGTGCTCTGAACAGCCGAAATGAGGAAGATTCCGGGGCAGTATGCTATTGAATAGGTTTTATGGGCACGGTCAGCGTCACAGTCGTGCCCTTTTCTTCTGCACTTTTATATTGCAGGCCGTAATGCTCTCCATAAAGAAGCTGTACCCGCTTATGGACGCTCCGCACGCCGTATCCTTTGGAGTCTGCAGTCAGAAGGGTTGACAGCTTATCCAGCGGTATGCCGGGACCATTGTCAGAAATACGGAATACCAGCGTATTTTCCATCTGACAGCCGGTAATCGTCAGCTGTCCGCGTTCAGGTTTTGCCACATAATCGATGCCGTGCAGAATGGCGTTTTCTACCAGCGGTTGAAGCAGCAGATTCGGCATAGTGCAGGAGAGGATCTCTTCTTCAATATCATAATTCGTATCGAAGGAGTGAGAATGCATAATAGACTGGATGTTGATATAGCTGCGGATATTTTCCAGTTCTTTTCTGACGGGAACCAGAGTTTCTTCCTTGCTCAGCGCAGTTCGGTAAAAGCTGGACAAAAACAATGCTATTTCACTGATTTCCTTCTGATCGTTCAGGATGGCCTTGCTGTTGATCAGAGAAAGACTGTTATACAGAAAATGCGGATTAACCTGCGCCCGCAGCGCCTGCATCTCATATTTCTGTTGTAAGACTTTTTCGTTTAAAACCTCATTGATCAGATGGTTAATGTGGTCGACCATGCGTGTAAAGCTCTTATTAAGATTGCCGATTTCGTCGGAAGAATCGGCGGTTATGGAGACCGTGTAATTTCCCTGTTCCACCAGCTGCATGTTTTCCTCAAGCTTTTTCAGCGGACGGACAATCATGTGCGACAAAAAGGAACTTGCCAGTATAACGATGGCCAGACAGAGCAACATGATAAGCAGAATGACAGGAAGAAAGATCTGGGCAGGTTCTGATATGATCCGGATAGGACGGTACAGAAAGAGCTTCCAGTCATGGCAGATGCCGGCAACGGATTCAATCACATAATCATCCTGATATTTGGAAAATAAAGATGATTCTGTCAGTTGTTCGGGGACAAGAGGGTTTTGATCCTGATCTTCCGGAAAGGTGTAAAACTGGTAGATCGGGATGTTTGCGCCGTCTGTCAGCAGAACACCGTAGGATTGTTCATAAAGGGTGTCCATGGAAGAAAAAGCCTTCCTGTAATCGAAGTCTATTTTTACGATTGTAACGGTATGTGCAGGCACATCTAACATGCGGCATACAAGAGCAAGCGTCTGGTCAGTCATGGAAGTGATCCAGATAGGTCTTGTGCTCTGGAAAACTGCTTTATACCACAGGCAGTCCTGAATTTCCACCAGAGGCCGGAGAATACTGCCGTGGGGATGGATGGTGATGTCAGTATACAGCGTGATATTGATGATGTCGGTGTACAGCAATTTGATATTTGTAAACAGCGGATCAATGGTATCCCGGTATGTAAGAAACATATCGGCATTGTTGTTGTAGTCGTTGCTCAATGCCTGTATGATATTATTATTCCATAGTACATACTGCATGGCATTTTCGTAATCGGTAATCTTTACGTTCAGATTATTGCTTTCCTGAAGCAGTGTTTCCGTCAGCGCATCCTTTTCCCGGTTGAGTAATAAGGTCGTTACCTGATGGTAACAAAAAATTCCCAAAAGAAAGACAGGCACGAAGCTGACCAGCAGGCAGATGATCAATATTTTTTTTGAAAATTCCAGATTTTTGAAGCAGCGCAGCATAGTTACTTCAGTTCCTTTCTTCAGCAGTCGGGCTGTCACGGAATTTCTCCGGCGTCACGCCGTATTCTCTGGCAAAGCTTTTGCAGAAATAAGAAAGATTGGGATAGCCCACTTTCCGGCCGATTTCTCCAATCTTCAGATTCGTATCCAGCAGTAACTCTTTTGCCTTTTTCATTCGTACTTCTCTGATATACTTATTGATCCCATAACCATTTTCCTCAATAAAGAGAGAAGAAAGATACCGTGGGGACAGACAGACTTCCTTTGCCAGAATATCCAGGCTTAAATCGTCACCATAGTGAGTCAGAATATAATGTTTTGCCAGCTGCAGAGCATGTCTGCCGTACAGAGGCTCTTCGGAGAAGGTTTCAGAAACCTGATTGACAAGCTGTTTTAACAGGCATTCGATTTCGGAGAAATGTTTATAGTTATAAATTGCCTGCACATATTTATCGAATATATCCCCATATCTTTCCGGCAAACTGTCCAGCAACAGCTTTGCTGCATTGGTGGCCAAAAAGCGAACGTAGATATGGGAATGTATATTTTGGCAGGTGTCTATGAGCAGGCTCATGTGCTGCTTCAGATGGAACGCATTTTTGCATTGAATGTCATTTTTCAGAAGCAGCAGTAGAGAATCGGGGGTTTCGGAAGTCGGTTCTTCCGAAGAAGTAATAAGAGAATTTCGATCAGTTGGTTCCCGGTTGGTAAAAAAAGTGCTTTGAATCAGCTGAGATTGAACTTCTTCATATGCCTGTACAATTTCCTCTGGTTTTGAAAAAAAACTGCTGATCTCGATGCTGCAGTTTAAACGGTATTTCTTGTATAGCCACAGGATGAGCCGGTTGGCCAGTTCCTGATACCATGGCAAATAATGCCTTTTTCCGGAAAACAACAGCAGAAATTGATCCCTGCATAAACCGACCGATTCACAGTTTTCAGGCAAAAAAGTCTGCAGATCGGATGGTCTGAAAGAAGGGAGACTGTCGGAAGTCTGATGTTCGGAATCCAACGTGATATTGACCAGAAAGAGACAATGATAATCATTCAAAAAGGAGAGGTCGAAATGGGGGTAAAGCCCCTTTAATTCCTCTGGACCGACTCCGCTGAGCAGTTTCTGCAGAATGTGGTTTTTCATCAACCCAAGCTGTTCTTTACTTTGACAATCCAGTTCTTCATGCGTTTCGATCTCCGCAAAAATCCGAGAGATTGTGGCTTGAAATTCATCTGGATTGACCGGCTTTAAAATGTAGTTGACGGCATGCAGAGAAAGCGCCTCCTTGACATATGGAAAGTCATTATAACCGGAAAAAAAGATAATATATAAATTCGGATATCGTTCTCTGGCTCTATTGGCAAGTTCCAGGCCGTCGATATAGGGCATTTTGATATCCGTAATCAGAATATGGAAGGTTTCCTGTTGGAGTAGCTCCAGAGCTTCCTTTCCGTTTGCCGCTTCTCGGATCATCAGAGGGTAATGTTCTTTTTTAAGTAAGAAGCGGATGACTTCACGCTCAATGGCTTCGTCATCTGCGATAAGGATCTGGTACATATACAAAACTCCCGTCATTGTATTCTTGCCCGAAAACTCCCATTATAGCATCAAGATATCTATATATTATTTTATCAAAATTGATTTTATAGGTCAACATTCCAAAAAACAATGCAGAAAAATTTGCGTAAATCGGGATTTATTGCTGTGAAAGGGTGGATGGCAAAAGTAACTTTCGGATTAACAAAAGTCTCGCAAAATTAAATTCCGGGAAAGTAATGTAATGTCTACTGAACAAATGCCCGATTTTTCTGCGGTAAGAAAAGAGCCATCAGATACGGAAGCATCTGCAAAATGGCGCACTGAATCTTGCGGAGCTTCAGCAACAGAACGGACATGGCAATCACATGGGCAGCGGTTTCCCACAGCCTTGCGGTGACCAGCCACATGCCGCATTTACGCTTTGCCAGACTGAACCTGCGCTCTACTTCCACACGTTCGCATTCATCCCGGTAATCCTGAGCCTTATCTCTGGTTTCGCCCTTTGTGGGACGCCCCAGCGCCAGGCCGGAGAGGCGGATTCCGTGCTCCTTGCAATAGCTGAGGTTTTCCCGGTTTCGGTAGATCTTGTCCGCTAGAATACGACTTAGATAATGCCCTTCTCGCTCATGGAACCGTTCGATCATTTCCGGCAGATTCCCGGCCTCGTTGTAGGCGTCAAAGGAGCAGAACTCCAGCCGCGTCCACCCGTCTACAACGCTGATGTCCAATTTTGCGCCAAATTCCACAGGTTTTCCGACTTTCCCACGCACAATGGGTCGGACAAAGGGCCGACTCACGCTGACGATCCGGTCAGGCACGCTGTGGGTATTGGTTATCGTACATGTATTTCTGCTGCTCATAGATGGTGCGGATCGTATCCAGGCGTTCCATCTGTCGCGTGGTCAGAGATTTTCCAAGAGATAGTTTTCCATCAACAGCATCAAGGTCACGCCGGAGGTAACCCAGCTGTTTTCCAATAGATTTGTGGGTCATTTTTGCAGTATGCTTGCGGCATCTGGTGTATTTCAGATAATCCTTCCGGGCGCGCTTGCGGTAGTTGCGAGGCTTCTTTCCGTCTGCGCAGGGTCATGGAGCACGTCCAGAAGCTTCTCGGCGTTTTATCTTGCCTCACTGAGCAGAGAAACGCCTTGGGGATACCGGATGTTGGACGGTGCGCAGGTGGCGTCCATGATCATGGTGCCGCTGTTGCCGCTCGAACCGGGAGCATCGTCAGAATCATCATCGTCCCTGCCTTCGGCCTCTTTTGCCTGACGCTCCTTGGCGTCACGCACGATCATCTCGTTGATCTCACCCAGCACCTCCGGCGTCAACCGCTTATGGAAGTACACCATCAAGGAGGAGTCGAAGGGCGGCTTTTCATTGTCATAGCCGGGGATACCCGCAGAAGTACTGCAGGTATGGGTTCTCCTGGATTTGAAGCGCGGTTTCCTCGTCGGAATATCCATACTCCGCCTAAATGATACAGGCACCCAAAGCCAGCCGCAGTGGCTTGGCCACATTGCCTTTGCGGTTGGTAAACAGAGCGGCGTACCGCGACTCTCTTGCATTTGCAGGATCAGCAGTTCCATTCTCTGATTAGCGGTATCATCTACCTCATTCAAATGTTTGACCAGTTCTCAATCCAGCAAAAGTGTGTTATACAGCACCTTGCGGTGTTCTTTCAAATGGCGCAGACGCATTCTGCTGTATTTACCATAGCATGGTTCTTCCTCCGAAAGTTCCAAATCCGGATAATGCATTCCATCTGCTCCGAGCGTATATGTACCGCCCATTTCTTCATAGATTGACTTTATATGCTATTCCTCCTTGAAATCAGCAATGACCTTCAGATCATTGCAAAATGTTCAAGAGCAGCACGGATAGCATCTTCCTTTTCTTTCGGACATTGCGGCACTTTCTGGTTTTCTTTTTGAGAGATATTGTAATGCTCCCCGACTTCGATGCCGTACTTCCGTTTGACCTGAGAAATATATAAAGTTGAAACCTTTAAGCCAAATTCTTTCAGCACATAATCTTTGATTTCCTGATAGGTGGCTTTCTTCTCCGCATCGGTCAAATCCAGCTCATCCATATCCAGATCAATCTCGATATGTTGCTTTGTATTAAGTTTGGACAATAAACATACCGTTTCGACGTGTCCGGTTCTGGGAAACAGATCGACACCCTGATACTTTTGGAGCGTGTATCCTTTTTGGCAGAGAACATTACAGTCTCTGGCGGCGGTGGAGGGGTTACAGGAAATCATGACGACCTTTTCCGGAGCCATTTCTATAATTGCATCCAGCACTTCCGCTCCACAACCTTTTCTTGGGGGATCAACAATAATCACATCCGGCCGCATTCCCTCAGCTGCCAGACGTTTTGCCGCACCGGAAGCATCTGCGCAGAAAAATTCCGCGTTTTCCATACCGTTTCTGCGGGCGTTGGCCCTGGCATTCTCCACTGCTTCCGGAACGATCTCCACTCCGGTCAGCCGCCCGATCCGGCCGTAGGCCGACAACCCAATAGACCCAATGCCGCAGTAAAGATCCAGAAGATGCTCGCTCCCCTGAAATTCCGCAAAATCGAAGGCCAACTGATACAGCCTCTGGGCCTGAGCCGTATTTACCTGATAAAATGCCGCCGGAGAAATCCCCAGCCGCACCCCTAAAAAGGTGTCTTCCAGTTCCATATTCCCTGAAATCCGCTCATAGCGTTTCCCCAAAATCACGTTGGTCCGATCCGGGTTGACATTGACACAAACGCCTGCAATCTCAGGAAATTTTTCCTCCAGCCGGCGAGCCAATTCCTCAATCCGCGGAGGCCGCCGCTTCACTGCTACCAGGCAAACCAGCACCTTCCCATTAGATGGAGCCTCCCGCAAGTACACATGCCGATAAATTCCCTGACCCGTTTCCTCTCTATAAACTGGCAGACGATATTCACGCAGAAACGCCAGAACTTCTTTCAAAATTCGGCTGAAAACAGCCGGCTGCAGCGGGCAATCTTCTGCCGGAACGACCCGATGACTGTTTCGTGCATAAAACCCCGCCTCAATTATCCCATCCGGCATGACTGCCAACGGATACTGGGCTTTGTTCCGATATCGATCCGTTTTTTCGCTTCCCAATATCGGCAACGGAGCCTGTGAAAATCCTCCCAACCGCGTAAAGGCGTCTCTCACAGCCTTGTCCTTCAGCCGCAGCTCCGACTCATAGGTAATATGCCGGAAGGCGCAGCCTCCGCATTTCCGGAAAACACGGCACCCGCCGCAGGGATCCTGCATCCGGTCAGGCGATGGCTCCAGCAACTCTTCCAAAATACCGTATCCGTAGCTTTTCAGAACCTTTACAACCTTAAACCGGATCACATCACCCGGCGCCGTCAGCGGCACAAACACCGCAAAGCCTTCTACACGGCAAACTCCGCTTCCATCAAGGGTTATATCCTCTACGCGAGCTGTATAACTCTGATTCTTGATTACCATTCCGCTTTACCTTCCCTTATAAAAATTGCCGCGGACAGGTTTCAGCCAGCCGCGGCAATTTCAGTTTAGTTCACAACCGGAGCATCCAGCGGACTTGATCCGCCTTCTGTTGTTGAGCTGCTGCTCTCTTCATCCCCTCCATGCGGCATATCGCAAGGTCCGGGAAGAGCACTCTTCTTATAATAGCCTGTTTCCGTCTCCGTACACCGGGATGTTACGGCCAAGCCAGATTCCACACAGAACTCCATGGCCACAATTTCATCGCTCAGTTCAAATTGTTTCGGCTCCAGCCCTTCGTGAACCTCCGACATAATTGTTTTCCAAACTGCGTCCGGAGCATTCAGCTGGCTTTCCGGCAGTACTGCCGGAGTATCATAGCCCGTCCAGAAGCCGCCGATATAATAAGGGGTCAAGCCCACAAAGGTCCGGTCGTAGTAATCCTGAGACGTACCTGTTTTTCCAATTACCTCCATATCTCCCATGTTAGCGCGGTAACCGGTTCCGGAGGCACCAATGATGACCTGCCGCAGCAGCCGGTTCATGACCGAAGCGGTATCCTCGGAGATCGCACGGTTTTTGGTAGAAGTGTTATCATAAACTAAGTTGCCATTGGCGTCCTCGATCCGGGAATATGTCGCCGGCTTATAGTAAAGCCCTCCGTTTCCGAATGGCGCATACGCCGCTGTCAATTCCTCCAAATAGATTCCCTCACTCATGGAACCTAACGCCAGTGATGGCCCGTAGTCATTGACGCTTCCGCTTTTTACCAGTGTCGTAATCCCAAACTTCTTTTCCATAAACTCCACTGACTTTTGCGGCGTGATCTGATTGATCAAAAGTACCGGTATAGTATTCAGAGACTTCCGCAGGGCATAAACCACTGTGACATCTCCTTCGTATTTTCCGCTGAAGTTCTTTGGCCAATCCTTTCCGTTGACCTCCATTACCGGCTCATCCAGCAGTACCGTCGACCAGTCAATATAGTTATACTCCAATGCCGGCGCATAGACTGCCAGCGGTTTAATTGCAGAACCCGGTGACCGTTTTGCCTGCGTTGCACGGTTAAAGCATCGGCTCTGGGTCTTTTCGTCCTTACCGCCCACCAGTGCAAGCACCCGGCCTTCATAATCCATTATTACAAATGCCGCCTGCGGAATTTCATCATTTTCATTTGGAGACAGCTGATTTGGTGAAAATGTCTGCCAATCCAAGAATTTTTCTTCCACGATCTTCTGCAGCTTGGTATCCACATTCATATAAATCCGGTATCCGCCCTGCTGCAGCCGGCTGGTCGCATAATCCCTAGACCAGTCATTCTCCTCCATCAAGTCAGCGATTACTTCCTCAATAACCGCGTCCGTATAGTACGAGGTGATTCCTTCTGCGGTCTGCACCGTTGTATCATTGGTATCCTCCTGGTCGGAATCATCCACTGTTACCACCGGTTCCGCGCAATATTTTTCATATTCTTCTTCCGTCAGCTTGCCCTGCTCATACATGCACTTCAAAGAATAATTCCGGCGTTCCATATTCTCTTCCGGATAAAGATCCGGACGCCAGCTATTGGGGGAACGTGTCATTCCCGCCAACGATGCTGCCTGCGGAACGGTCAGCTCCCAAACATGGCACCCGAAATAATCCTGCGCCGCTGCTTCAACGCCTCTGTTCCGGCCGCCCAGGAAGATGATATTCAGATATTTTTCCAGGATCTCGTCCTTGGTATATTCCCGTTCCAACTGGATCGCTCGGAAAATTTCCCGGATTTTTCGGACAGGCGTCACATCGTCGTCCTTTGTCACGTTTTTAATCAGCTGTTGGGTGATAGTCGAGCCGCCCTGAGAACCGCCTTCCAGCAATGCGCTGATGGTCACACGGATGGTCCGAATCCAGTCAACGCCGTCATGCTCATAAAAGCGCTTGTCCTCTGTGCATACAAAAGCATCGATTACATACTGGGGTATCTGATCGATGGTCACCTCGATGTGATTTTCATCCGCTGCCATCCGATAAACCTCTGTCTGCACCCCGTTTTCGTCATTTGCATAGAATATCGTAGTCTGTGCCAGCGAAACATTATCCAGATTGATCGGATTATCCGTTTCCATAAAGTTCATTACATAAATGGTAATCGCCGTAACGACCACACATCCCGTAATAACCCCTACCAGAAACAAAGTGACAAAAATCCGCACAATATGGCTGAAAATCTGTCGGGTAATTACCCACGCTTTCGAACCGGCGTGTTTCCTTTTGGTGCGTTTTTTTACAGCCAATTGGTTAGCCTCCTTTTTTGCCGGTATTGTCCGGCCAAATCGGTCAACGCCCTTCGGCACTTCCTTTCAAAGATCGCTTTCTCTTTTGCGGTCCCATACTCGCCCAGCAGAGCAAAGGGTCCGAACGGCTTTTCGCGTTTTCCGGCTGTGGCAGGCTTCCCCCAACCGATTAAACACGTTTTCTGTTTACTGCTTCATCTATAAAGAAATGCATCCATCTCAAAGGATGATACATTATTTACTTGATTCCTTTCACAGTCTGCGTTCCTGTGAAATCCACAATTCATAAAGACTATTATACCACACAAAGCACTTCTTGTTAAGCCCCCAAAACCGCTCCTGTATATTTTTCCCAAAACTGTACAAAATAACAGCAAAGCCCTTAATTATCATTTGAAAGGAGCAATTTCTTTGCAAAAACGTATCATGATTCCGTTATTAGCCGTTACTGCTTCCCTGCTTATGATCGCGTTATTTGCAGTTTTTCTCTTCTTTTTCGGGACAGGTGCGGCAAGTTCTTCCGAAACGCCAGCTCCTTCTCAGCCGGCATACATTCTCCGGGAATACGACGGGAAGTTGGGTATTTTTCCTGCTGACTCCGACACGCCCCAGGAGGTCATTGATGTTCCCATTTCTCTTCTTCCGCCCTATGATCAGGCAGAGCTCCGTTCAGGTGTACCGGCGGCGAATGACGCTGAACTGTCCAGGCTGCTGGAAGATTACACATCCTGACCGAAACATCACTTTACCGGTATCCGAACATCATTCCTTTTTCTATCCAGATTATAGCACGATTCCTCCCCATTTCAAACACCGCTTCCTTAAAATTAACAAATTCTTATGTTTTCCTCAAAAAATACGGAATAAATCATATCAAATCCGTTGACAAGTATAATTTTCAATGTTATACTTGTTATATATGTAGTGGCTGAGAACAGCTTTACCGCGGGCACGCTCCCTTCAGAGAGGAAACTATCTGCTGCAAGGTTTCCGGGAAATGCGCTTTCGGATGCCGGCTGGGAGCTCCGCGTAAACCGCGGCGTATATCCTGCGTTACAGGATTCAAGGGGCAGACCGTCGGTCTGCAATTTGGGTGGTACCACGGAGAATTCTTCGTCCCATGCGCGGGGCGAAGTTTTTTATTTTGTCTGAAACAATCGAAAGGAATGATTCCAATGAAATGGACCGGTCTGAACGACCTTCGGGAAGCCTTTCTCTCCTTCTTCGAAGGAAAAGGCCATACCCGTCTTCCAAGCGCGAACCTGATCCCTCAGGGAGATAATAGCCTGCTGCTGATCAACTCCGGCATGGCCCCCCTTAAAAAATACTTCCTCGGACAGGCAACCCCTCCCAATACCCGGGTTACAACCTGTCAGAAGTGTATCCGTACTCCCGACATCGAACGGGTAGGGAAGACCTCCCGGCATGGTACCTACTTTGAAATGCTGGGCAACTTCTCCTTTGGGGATTACTTTAAACATGAAGCCACTGCCTGGGCTTGGGAGTTTATTACCAAAGTCCTGGAAATGCCCATCGACAAGCTGTGGGTCACCATTTATCAGGATGATGACGAGGCTTTCGACATCTGGACCAAAGAGGTCGGGGTGGACCCCAACCGCATCGTCCGGCTGGGCAAAGAGGATAACTTCTGGGAACATGGTTCCGGACCCTGCGGCCCCTGCTCCGAGATTTACTTCGACCGGGGTCCCGAACACGGCTGCGGCAGCCCTACCTGCGGGCCTGGCTGCGACTGCGACCGCTATGTGGAATTTTGGAACCTGGTTTTCTCCCAGTTTGATTCTGACGGAAACGGGCACTATGCGCGGATGCCAAAGCCCAATATCGATACCGGTATGGGCCTGGAACGTCTGGCCTGCATCATGCAGGGCGTGGAAAACCTCTTTGAGGTGGATACCGTCCAGAATATTATGAAAAAGATTTCCGAAATTGCCCATGTCACCTATGGTCAGAATGAACGCAGCGATATTTCCCTGCGGGTCATCACCGACCACATCCGTTCTACTACCTTCATGATCGGCGACGGCGTTTCTCCCTCCAACTCCGGTCGTGGCTATGTCCTGCGCCGCCTGCTCAGACGGGCTGCCCGCCACGGGCGTCTGCTGGGCATCAATGAGCCCTTCCTTTATCAAGTCGTGGATACGGTGGCCCATGAAAACCTGTCTGCTTATCCGGAACTGACCGAAAAGGCCGACTACATTAAAAAGGTCGTTAAAAATGAGGAGGAGGCTTTCCATCGCACCATCGGCAAGGGCATGGATCTGCTGATGGACCTCATTGACAAGGCTTCTACCAATGAGATCAAAACCCTTTCCGGAACGGAAGCATTTACCCTTTATGATACGTATGGGTTCCCCATCGACCTGACAAAGGAAATCGTCGAGGAACGCGGTATCCATGTGGATATCGAGGAGTTCGAGGAACGGATGCGGGAACAGAAACAGCGGGGAAGAGATGACCATCTGAATAAGGGCGGCTCCTCCTGGGTGGAAGAGGATCTGGAACTTCCTGACGGCAAGACGGAGTTCGTGGGTTACGAAACCATGGAGTGTAAGGCAAAGATCCTGGCCCTGCTGCAGGATGGAAAAGCTGCTGAGATCGCAACCGAGGATGAGGATATCGTCGTTATCCTGGATCAGACTCCCTTCTACACCGAAAGCGGCGGACAGGTTTCCGATAAAGGCGTTTTGACAACTCCTACCGGTGTCATGCGGGTCAAGAGAATGAAAAAGGCTGCCGGCGGCCAGATCCTCCACATCGGTTATGTGAAAGAGGGTACTATCGAAGCCGGCGCCGAAGTGACAGCTTCCGTTGACCGCAACCGCCGTCTATCCATTATGCGCAACCACACCGCGGCTCATCTGCTGCAGGCTGCCCTCCGGCAGGTTCTGGGAAACCATGTCCATCAGGCCGGTCAGCTGGTCGATAAGCAGATGGTTCGGTTTGACTTTACCCATTTTGAGCCGGTTACTCCGGCACAGCTGGCAGAAATCGAGGATATTATCAATCAGAAGATCATGTCCTGTATTCCGGTGCTCAACTATGAGACCGGCATCGAAGAAGCTAAGGCAAAAGGCGCTATGGCACTGTTCTCCGAAAAATACGGTGACAGAGTCCGGGTCGTGGAAGTCGATGACTTCTCCATGGAGCTGTGCGGCGGTACCCACGTGAAAAATACCGGCGAGTTGGGACTTTTTAAGATCCTCTCCGAAAACTCCGTGGCGGCAGGCGTCCGCCGGATCGAGGCGGTTACCGGTATCGGCTATCTGAACGCTACCCACCGCCTGGAAGGCGCTCTGCTGGAAGCTTCCGCGATCCTGAAGCTTCAAAGCCCCATCGAACTGGTCCATCGCTGTGAAACGTTGGTGGCAGAGTTGAAGGAGAAAGAAAAGGAAATTGCCGCCCTCAACAGCAAGCTGGCTGCCAACCGCACCGGCGAGCTGCTGCAGAACGCCCAGCGGATCAACGGCGTGGTGCTGCTGACCGCTATGCTCAGCGGCATGACCCCCGAAATGCTCCGCACTATGGGCGATAAGCTCCGGGATAAGGAGCCGACTATCTGTGCCCTCCTCTGCGGCGGCACCGAGGATAAACAGACTTTCTACTGTGTTGCGGGACCTGAGGCCGTGAAGGCCGGCGTCCATGCAGGTAAAATTATTAAGGAAGTCTGCGCCATTACAGGCGGTAAGGGCGGCGGACGTCCCGACTCCGCTATGGGCGGCGTCGGCGATACCTTTAAGGTCGATGAAGCTCTTGCTATGCTCGATGATCTGGTCAAAGGTATGACTACCGCTAAGGCCGGTTTCCATTGTAAATAGGTGTTCTTTTCTATAGAACTCTGCTGAAAGGAGGTTCGTTTATGGACTGCTTGTTCTGTCGTATCATTGCCGGGGAAATCCCCAGCAAAAAGCTCTATGAGGATGATGACGTCCTCGCTTTCTACGACATCGAGCCCAAAGCTCCCACTCATTTCCTGGTCATTCCTAAGGCCCATATCTCCGGTCCCGATGCCATTAACGAGGAAAACTGTGCTGTTGTAGGAAAAATTTACGCCGTCATCGCAAAGCTTGCGCGGGAACTGAATCTGGACCACGGCTATCGCGTCGTCTCCAACTGCGGAGAGGACGGCGGACAGACCGTCGGCCACCTCCACTTCCATGTCCTGGCCGGACGTCTCCTGTCCTGGCCTCCAGGCTGATTAGTCCCTGTAAATTCAAAAATCCCCCTATGCAACGAGGTGTTTTTATGCAGCAGTATTACACACTGAAGGTAGCCGGCCTTACCCGCCAGCTCCCCCTTTGTGCTGTCAGCGACAAAATGGACATTGCCGCATTCATCATGTTTTCCGATGTGGAACTGACTGTGGCTTGCGCTAAGGAACTGACAAAAATTGCCCCTCTCTGCGACGTCTTGATTACGGCTGAGTCCAAAGGAATTCCCCTGGCCTATGAAATGGCGCGTCAAATGGGAATCCCTTATGTGGTCGCCCGCAAGAGCGTCAAGGTTTATACCATTGATCCCATTGAAGTCACCGTAAACTCCATTACGACCCAAAACCCCCAAAAGCTTTATTTAGGCCGGGACGAGGTCGAAATGCTCCATGGCAAACGGGTTCTGATCATCGATGACGTCATCAGTACCGGCGAGTCCCTGAAGGCTCTGGAAACACTGGTGGAAAAAGCCGGCGGTTCCATTGTAGGCCAGGCTGCTGTCCTAGCAGAAGGGGATGCCGCTGACCGCAAGGATATCTTCTATTTGGAAAAGCTGCCTCTGTTTTTCCATGACTAAGTGACTACACAAAACCCCGGGGCGGAAATGGAATCCATTTCCGCCCCGGGGTTTCATTTTTTATTCTTTCTCTTCCTTTTCGGAATCTTCCTCTTCGGGAATCGCTTCGGACTCTTCTGAAGCGGTCTCATCAGGATACAGAGGAATGGTTTCTTCCTCTTCCTCATCTTCCTCCTGGCAGCCACAGCAGCAGCCCTCTTTTTCATCGCACTGACAGCTTTCCTCGTCATCCTCTTCGTCTTCAAAATATTCATCGGGATCGTAATCCAGATGCTCCGAAAGAGCTTTGCTCTTCTTCCGGATGAACACTGTTACCGCAACTGCGGCTGCGGCAATGGCGGCTACTCCCGCCAGAATGGATACCCATACACTTTTCTTCATACTGTTTCAGTCCTTTCTTTCCGTCTCTGACGAGATGGTTTTAAATATCTCCCAGCAGGCTCAACATTACAGAAAGCCCGCAGATTGGCGCCGTTTCACATCGAAGGATTCGCTTCCCCAAGGTAGCCGGCCGAACTCCGTACCCTTCCAGAAGCTCGATTTCCTCTTCCGAAAAACCTCCTTCGCTGCCCACAAAAATGCTCCACTCTTTATCTCCGGCATTCACCAGTTCCGTGAGTCGCGCTCCGCCTTTTTCGTAAAACACGATCCCTTTGCCGCACACCTCTTTGGCTGCTGCTTCCAAGCTCATGAGTCCTGCAACTTCCGGCAGGATTCCGCGGCCTGACTGTTTGGCGGCTTCCGCCGCGATCTTGTTATACCGTTCTACCTTCCGGGACATACTTTTCCCATCGGGGCGGGACACGCATCGGCTGGTCAGCACAGGGACAACCCGATACACACCCAGTTCCACAGCTTTTTGGATGATCCATTCCATTTTATCTCCCTTAGGGAGCGCCTGATAAAGGGCGATCCGGGCGGAAGGCTCTGTATCTGAGGGGTGCTTTTCCTGAATTTCCACCTGCACTTCCTCTCCGACAGATATGATGACGCCTTCATAATCAAAACCGCTGCCGTCGCAGAGAGTAATTTTATCGCCTCCGCGCAGCCGCAGTGACCGTGTGATATGGGCGGCATCCTCACCGGAGAGAACTGCCCGGTTTCCTTCTACAGGGCTTGTAAAAAAGCGGGGCAATACAGTTCCTTCCTTTCCGTGGTGCTATTCCTATTGTGTCACAGAACCTTTGTTGATTCCTAGCGGTTTTGTAAATCAATTATGAATATTTCCAAAATCTTTCAACTTCAAGAGAAGGCTGATTCAAATGCCTTCTCAGGTTATTATACCATATTTTTGCCGAAATTACACCACTTCTTTATAAGAAAAACTTTCTGAATTGGTATTTTAAAATGTACAAAATTTATCCATAATCCCTTGACAAAAAAAGTAAAAAGGTGTATCATATAAATGTACCAAATGATACACTTTTCCTCCTTGTGACGGCGGATGCGTGGACAGGCGTGTCCGCCCTAATACTTCCGAAAGGATGATTCCATGGCTGAGATGCCTTCCTGGCTGGAGCCTTGCGCTGCTTCGCCGCTGTTTTGCGGGATCCCGGCAGAACAGGTACTGGCTTTGGCTAACGGACGGGTCCGGGAGCAATCCCTTTCCCGCGGGGAAGTCCTCCATGGATATCTGCGCAGCCTGGGAATTGTCACTAAAGGCCGCCTGGCAGTCCGCAGCACCGGTGGAACACTGCTGAATCAGCTCTGCCCCGGAGATATGTTCGGCGTTTCTACGGTCTTTACCGATTACAGTGGTCATATCACTGAAATCTCCGCCGCGGTGGCTTCCAGCGTCATCCTTATCGGGCAGGAGGAACTAACACAGATTTTTGCTGAGGATTTCTCCGTCAACCGCAACTATCTGGCCTTCTTGACCGACCGCATCCGATTCCTGAATTGGAAAATCGACCTGTTTTCCGCTTCCAGCGCGGAACAAAAGCTGCGCCTTTACCTTCTGCATCAGAGAAGGGAAGACGGAACTGTCAGAGTAGAACCTCTGGCCCGACTGGGAAAAATTTTGGGCATGGGAAGAGCGTCCCTCTACAGGGTTATCGAAAAACTGGAAGTTGACGGCGTCATCCGCCGGGAATCCCGATGCTGCTGGCAGGTGGACTGGGAGCGGTTGGAGAAACCCCCTCAAAATTCGCGCAAATCTTTGCAACCTGGAAAAGAGGAATTTTAACATGAAACGCAACAAATTAGCAGCTCTCTTTACCGCGGCAATTATGCTGGCCGCCGTTTTGACAGGATGCGGCAGCAATGCTGGCTCTTCTGCCCCGGAATCCTCCGCATCTGAAAGCTCTGCAATCTCTTCTGAAACAGAGGTTGCTTCCGAGCCGTCTTCTACCCCCGAAAGCAGCGAGGAAAGCGATGTTATTCCCGATGTCGCCATGAACGTGGCCGGCCTGAAAGGACCTACCGGCCTTGGCATGCTGAAAATGATGGAGGACAGCGCCAACGACGAAAATACGCCTTACACCTTTACCCTGGCCGGCGCTGCCGACGAAGTGGTCAGCAAGATTTCTACCGGCGAGCTGGATATCGCGTCTGTTCCCTCCAACGTAGCCGCTACCCTCTGGAATAAAACAAACGGCGGCGTCAAAGTTTTGGGCGTCAACGCGCTGGGGGTTTTGTTCCTAGTCACCAAGGGCGTGGAGATCAACTCCCTGGCCGACCTGAAGGGTATGACCATTATCTCCAGCGGAAAGGGAACAACCGCTCAGTACACCTTTGAATACCTGCTCCGGGAAAACGGCATCGATCCCGAAACCGATGTGACCATCGACTATAAGACCGAACACGCCGATGCAGCAACTGCTGTTGCTTCCGCGGATACCGCTGTGGCTGTCTTGCCTCAGCCCTTCGTGACCACTGTGACCATGCAGGATCCCAACGTCACCATCGCCATGGATCTTTCTACAGAGTGGGAGAAGCTCACCTCCAAAAAGCTGCCTATGGGTGTCATTATCGGGCGTACCGAATATGTTGAGGAGCATCCCGACGCGGTAAACGCCTTCTTAGACCAGTACGCCGCCTCCGCTGAATACGTCAACGCCAATCCCGCTGAAGCCGCACAACTCTCCGAAAAATTTGACCTCATTAAGGCTGCTGTAGCCGAAAAGGCCATCCCTTACTGCAACATCGTCTGCCTGGAAGGGGAAGAGATGCAGTCCGCTTTGGGCGACTTTTTGCAGGTCATGTACGAATTTGACCCTCAGACCATCGGAGGCACGATCCCAAGTGAGGACTTCTACTACATCCGGTAAGCATTCTCCCTCCAAAACTGTTCTGAAAACGGCGCGAGTACTCCTCGTCGCCGTTTTTTGGCTTGCGCTCTGGCAGGGAATCTGCATGTGGCTGGATAACGCCCTGCTGATGGTTTCCCCGCTGGCGGTGGTGAAACGTCTGATAGAGCTTTCGGGAACAGCGGACTTCTGGACCGCCATCGGTGTCTCCTTCGGAAGGGTTTTCTTAGGATATCTGCTGGGAACCTTAGCCGGAGTTGTTTTGGGTACAGCCGGCGGTTTTTCCGGCGCCGTACACACCCTTTTGTCCCCGCTGCTGGCTGTGGTCAAAGCGGCTCCCGTCACCTCCTTCGTCATCCTGGCCCTGGTCTGGATCAAATCCTACAATCTGTCCATATTTGTGGCGTTTCTGGTGGTATTCCCGCCGGTTTACATGAGCGTTTACAACGGGATAAAAGGGGTGGATCGGAATTTGCTGGAAGTGGCTCAGGTATACAGGTTCTCCAAGCGGAAAACCTTCCGGCTTTGCTATTTGCCGGCAATTTTGCCGCTGTTTCGGACAGCCGTATCCACCGCAGTGGGCTTTGCCTGGAAGGCCGGCATTGCCGGAGAGGTTCTGGCCTTGCCGCGAACCGGTATCGGCACCATGCTCCGGGATGCGAAAGTCTATCTGGAAACCTTAGATGTCTTCTGCTGGACAGCTGTTACCATCTTTCTAAGCGTACTGGTGGAAAAACTGGTCCTACGGCTGGCTAAAGGGAGAGGGGAGGCGGCAAAATGCCAATCGTCGTCACAAAACTGACCAAATCCTTTGGAGATAAGATGGTGCTGGAAAATTTCTCCCATACCTTCCCGGACCGGGGACTGACCGCCCTGATGGGGCCGTCCGGCGTGGGGAAGACGACCCTGTTCCGGATCCTTTTGGGGCTGGAAAAGGCAGATGCCGGCTCTGTCTCGGGGTTAGAAGGCAAGCGGATTTCGGTAGTGTTTCAGGAAGACAGGCTGTTTCCGCAGCTGACAGTCCTGCAAAATGCCGAAGTGGCCGGCTCCGGCGGCGCGTGCTGGCTTCAGAAAATGGGGCTGGAAGCGGAACTTTCTTCCCGGCCGGACAGCCTCAGCGGCGGCATGCGCCGCCGGGTGGCATTGGCACGAGCTTTATGCGCTGATGGAGAGGTCTTTCTCATGGACGAACCCTTCCAGGGGCTGGACGAGGCGCGAAAACAGGAGGTCATGGAGATCTTCCGGGAACTGAAAGCGAAAAAGGCCATCCTTCTCATCACCCATGACCCGGCCGAAGCCGCTTTTCTGGCCGATGAAACCGTTACTCTCTGAGATTTTTACAAATGCAACTGCCGGTTGACAGATTTCCAAGAAAACTTGGTTGCCGTCAACCGGCTTTTCTGCTATCATTTTCTTAGACAACAGGGGAAACCCTTCAGGAGGAATTGATGATGATCCTTGCAGAAAAAATTGCCATGCTTCGCAGAAAAAACGGCTGGTCCCAGGAGGAACTGGCTCATCGGCTCAACGTTTCCAGGCAGTCGGTCTCCAAGTGGGAGAGCGCGGCTTCGGTGCCGGATCTGGATAAGATCCTACTTTTAAGCCAAATCTTTGATGTCAGCACCGACTATCTGCTGAAGGATTCTGTGCTGGAAGAGACCCCTGCGCCGGAAGAAATTCCTCCGGAGGGAGCGCTGCCAACCGTTACCATGGAGGATGCCAACCGGTTTTTGGAGCTTTCGGGCTGGGCGGCCGGACGCTACGCCGGGGCTGTGGCAGCCTGCATCCTTTCACCCACTGTTTTGATTTTTTTAGGGGCGTTGTCAGAATATCGGCCTGGCCTGATTTCAGAGGATCTGGCCGGAGGAATCGGGACGGTGATCCTTCTGCTGATTATCATGGCAGCCGTTGCCGTGTTTATCCTGACAGCGATGAAGCTTGCTCCCTTCGATTTCCTGGAAAAGGAAGAGTTTTCTCCCCAATACGGCGTGGAAGGTCTGGCTGAAACCCGCCGTCAGGAATTTGAAACCGCCCATCGCCGCTGCATTGTCACCGGTATCAGCTTATGCATTGCAAGTGTAATCCCTCTGCTGACAGCTGCGGCTTTTCAGGCCGGGAACTTCATTTATGCGCTGATGGTTGACACCCTTTTTCTGCTGGTAGCGGCAGGCGTTACGCTGTTGGTTTGGGCAGGTGTCGTCTGGGGAAGCTGCGACAAGCTGCTGCAGCAGGGAGACTACACCCCGGAAAAAAAGTCTGCTGAACGTAAGATCGAGCCGTTAGCCGGTATTTACTGGTGCATCGTAACAGCCGGTTTTCTGGCTGCCAGCTTTATCACTGGGCGCTGGGACCGGACATGGATCATCTGGCCCTGTGCCGCAGTGCTTTTTGCAGCATTTGTTGGAATTGTGGGCCTTATAAAGAAAACATCCCGCTAATAACCGAGCTTTGTCATCTCTTCTACGATTTCGG
This sequence comes from uncultured Clostridia bacterium, assembly GCA_944386445.1. Classification (GTDB taxonomy): domain Bacteria; phylum Bacillota; class Clostridia; order Oscillospirales; family Ruminococcaceae; genus Merdivicinus. Next base: position 19,997 of record CALXBD010000078.1, on the reverse strand, counting down.
CAAACACCGGAGCGGCTGTCCCATTGCCGAAGCCGCTGTCTTCTGCCAGGACCGTGATGACATACCGGGGATTTACCGCCGGGAAAAAGCCCGAAAACCATCCGTGCTCATACTCCTCGCCTTCCTCGTCATAGCGGCCTGTCTGGGCGGTGGCTGTCTTGCCGCCGGCGGTATTGTTGGAGGGCAGGGCATTCTGCCCCTCTTCAACCATGACACAGTGGATGAGAAAGCTTTGGAGCTGGGCGGCAATGTCCTCCGAAAGGATCCGCACCGGCGGGGTATCTGCCGTTAAGTCCAAAGTTTCCCCGTCAGGAGTGGTGCCTAATACCAACCGCGGCGTTACCAGCATTCCGCCGTTGGCCGCCACCGCCATCATCCGACAGATTTGTACCGGCGAGGCCATCAGCTTTCCCTGTCCAAAGCTCAAGTTCCCTACAGCCGCGGGATTTTGAAGCTCCTCTCTGCTGGGCAGGCTGCCACCGGATACCGTCATCCCGTCCGACAGCGTGATCCGATCTCCAAAACCGAACCGCTCTGTCATTTCCAATAGCTTTTCTCCGCCTACCTTCAGCCCCAGCTGAATGAAATACGGATTGCAGGATTTCATCATGGCGTCTACCATATCCACTTCCCCATGTCCCGCCAGATTGTGACATCGGAAAATTTGGCCGCCCACATTAATATAGCCCTGACAGTCATAGGTCTCGGTTATGGACAATCCTGCTTCCAGCGCTGCAGCCGCCGTCACTACTTTGAATGTGGAGCCTACACTGTAGCTTAAAAATGCCCGGTTGATCATAGGGGTATTCTCTTCATCCTGGATGCACTCTGCCAAAGTCGACTGAGTATAAGAAGGGAGGCTGGCAGAGGCTTTGATTTCCCCTGTATCCGGGTCCATGACCACGATGGCGCCCTTGTCAAGGCCCGCTGACCCGGCGTTTTCCACAATCTTCTGGATGGTTTCGTCTATGGTCAGCACCACGCCTGCGCCGCTTACATGCTCTTCGCGAATCTCCGGCTCAATGCCTGCGATGCTGTGACCTAACCCGTCTAACGTATACACGATCTGCTGCTTGGCCGTCTCCGAAGACAAATACGAGTCCCAGCTTTTCTCAATACCGGTGACACCGCTGCCGCCATCTCCGGTATAACCGACTATATGGGCGGCCAGCTGCCGGTCCGCTGACCTCTCCAAAACCGTGAAGTTTTCCACCCCCGGCGCTTCGATAGGGGATAGGCCCTTCAATAGGAAAGGTTTTCCGTTTTGAAGCTGCTTTGACACCTCTGTCCGACGGCCTACCGGCACCGCCTCCAATACGGGAACCAGGTTTTCAGCGGACGGCAGCACCGCACTGACCGTTTCAGAAACATTGTTGACCAGAGGCTCCATGTTGCAATCATAGATGCCGCCCCGGGTTTCTGAGATCGTAAGGGTGTATTTGCCTTGCTGCTGGGCTGCCTGGGCCAAACCCTGCCACTGGGAAAGCGCTCCCACCCGCAGGTATAAAAGGGTAAAGGCAGCTGCGCAAAACGCGAAAAATATAGCTGCCCGCCGGTGAATCGCAAAACTATAAGGGCGCTCCTCCGCAAAGGTGCCCTTGCGTGAATGTTTTTTCATAAAAATCCAGCCTTCCTGCCGTTTTATATAGTATTTCCCTTTTTCAAGAAATTAACGCCTATTCATCCTGCATTTACCCTGAGCGAATGGGCGCTGCTTTTTTGATTTCATTTTGCAAAGGGAAATTTTTGGAGTTTACAAAAAACATACCCGATCCAGACCGGAGAAAGATTGCGGGAACTTGGTGCCGGGCCTTATGATAAAGCTGCGAAAGGAGCGTTATCATGAAACCGTTATCCCAATGCCTGTTTTCGGCAGCCGGAGAGCTGCCATACGGGCAGAAATATTACCACATCAGCTATACCTTTGAAATTTCTAAAGAATATAAGGTTTTGGAGGTCCTTTTGGAATACGAACCTGAAAAGCGGACAAAGCCTCCGAAAGATTTGGAGAAGGAGGTGCGGGAGGCCGCCCGTACCGAAATTTTTCGGGAGGATCCCCAGACGATTTCCGATTTAATAAACCTATGCCCTTTGAAAAATCTAATCAATCTGGCAATCAAAGGCCCCGATGGGTGGCGGGGAGAAGACCATAAATTTCTCTGCCGTCGGGAGATTTGTCTGGCAGAAGAGGGGTCCACACCCTGCTTTAGCAATGGGAAAAATTTGCCGGGACAATACGAGCTGGTGCTGCATGTATACGCCGTATTTACCGATTCCCTGCGATACCGGGTGGAGGTGAGAGGATTATGAAGCAGATTCGCTGGGTCAACGCGCAGCTTCACAACCACACCGTTCACAGCGATGGAAAAGCCACCGTCCCGGAAATGGTGGAGGCCCTGGCAAACCGGGGTGCGGAACTCATCGCCCTGACAGATCACAATTCTGTATCCGGACATCCGCAGCTTCTGCCGGCCTGCAGGGAAAAAGGCGTACACGGGCTCCGAGGGATTGAGGTCACGACCTTTTACGGGCATGTCCTGGGGCTGGGGGTCAAGGAGTATATCGATTGGAGGGGCTATTCCCCGGAATGTCCTGAAAAAATCTGTAGGGATATCCGAAAATTGGGAGGACTGGCCGGATTGGCGCACCCTATACGGATCGGCTATCCCGCTGTTACAGGATGTGCCTGGCTTTACCATATTTCAGATTACGATGCCTTCGATTATATCGAAATTTTGAATACCAGTGATTTTCAATTTTGCCGCAACGATCTGGCCATCGAGCTTTGGATTAACAGGCTCAGAGCGGGAAATACCCATTTGGCCGCAGTCAGCGGCTTAGATTATCATGCCCGGCCATGGCACGGAAAAGAAACCGTTACCTGGCTGGGGATGGATTCCGGCATTGCCGATCCAGAAAGTGCCGCTTTGGATGCCATCCGCAGTCAACGGGCTATTGTCTGCAAAGATAGCCTGATCCGGATAGAAGTGAGGGATTCTTACAGAAATCGGCAACTTCCCGGGAGCCGGTTTTCGGGAACTGCCCAAGAACTGCTGCTGGATACTGCTGGTAAAGAAAATTTAACCGTTGTTCTGTGGGATCAGAACGGAAGCCAAATCCTGGGGACCGCCAAACCTTCAATGCCTCTGCCCAGGATAGAACAGTTTTTGGTGGTTGCCCTTTATCGGGGGGTTCCGGATGTCTTAAATTTGGAAGCTATCTCCAACCCGTTTTTCCCGGACTGCACGAGGGGAGGAAATCATCCTGTCTGCAACAATTAAAGATATCGCCAACGCCTGCAAGGTTTCTTATTCCACCGTTTCCAGAGTCCTGAACGGAAAGTTTATCCGGGAATCCGACACCATTGTCCGTATCCGCGAAGCCGCCCGTACCTTAGGATATCTGCCCAATCAGGCCGCCGTCCAGCTGGTGAAACAGGAAAGCCGGCTTTTGGGGTTGATTATCCCAGACATCGCCAACCCCCATTACCCCGAGATCACCAAATATGTGGAGGAACGAGCCCATCAGGCCGGATATCCCGTGCTTTTGTGCAACAGCTGCTGGGATACCCGTCAGGAGGCAGCGTACCGAGACCTCCTTTTGGAACGCCGGGTTTCGGGGCTGATTATTATGCCGGTCTGTGACGAAAGCCATCGCCTGTTTCAGAACCTGGGGATCCCTGTGGTCTTTTTGGGCAGCCGCACCCAAATGGATGATCCCTGGATCCGTTCGGTTCATATGGATAACTTCGCGGCAGGCGCACTGGCTGCGGAAACTTTGATCTCACGGGGGCATAAAAGGCTTGCTTACATTAACCGAAATGTTGTCAACTATACCGCCGACGACCGTTGCAAGGGATTCCTTCATGCGGCTGCCCGAAATCATATGGAACCAGACTATGTGACTGTACGGGTCAGCGACGCCAACACCGTGGAAGGGGGATGCCGTGCTGCCAGGGAACTGCTGAATGCCGCCGAACCGCCTACCGGAATTGTTGCCTTTAACGATTTTCTGGCACTGGGCGTCATGGAAGCCGCTGAGGAAAAAGGCCTGTCCGTAGGTCGGGATATCTCCATTGTCGGCTTTGATAATATCCTTTTTTCGGCCCTGCCTCAAATTCGTCTCACCACGATTACGCCTTCCAAACAGGACCTGGCTTATCGGGCGGTGGATCTGGCTTTGGGAAAATCCTGTCTTGACAGGGAACTGATTTTGCCGCCCGGACTTCTTCTCCGCGAAAGCTGCGGCAATATCTCGTTTACAGCGGAATGAATTTTCTGCTGTATTTTTTATTGTGAAAACTCCATGTTCAGAAAAATGCAAACGTTTGTAAATTCATTGTGCATTACTTAAGCTTTACAGCTTTTTGATAGTACATTCTCCTTACGGCCCTTATAATGAAATTGTAAGTGAAGAGATATTATGTGAAACGGGGAAAAGGGTCCCCGGGAAAGGCTGTAATTTATGAAAACGATTGCAAAACAGATCCTCGCATCCATGCTGACCGCGGCAACTGTTCTTTCACTGGCCGCCTGCTCCGGCGTTTCCGCCGGCGAAGACGGCTCCAATACCACCGTCTCCATGAACGGTTCCCAAACAACTTCCACGGATTCTTCCGACGGCGAAAAAGCCCGTGTCGTGATTTTCTCCAAAAAGCGGGAATGGGAAGAAGGCTGGAACCAACTTCGGGATCGGTATATGGAACTTCATCCCGATACCGAAATCGTGGTGAATCTGACGGATGCTTCTACCTACTATGATGTGCTGAAGGGCTACCAGGCAGCAGGAGACCTTCCGGATATCATCCAGACTGTTCCTGGAACCACCCTTTCTCTGTGGCAGGAACATCTGGTCCCCCTGAACGATCTGGAAGTCTTAGATCAAATGCAACAGGATATCGTGGATGAATATCTGGTAGACGGCAACTACCTGGGCGTGCCCCTGTTTATGGAACTGCACGGTGTGGTTTATAACATGGATTACCTGAATCAGATCGGTATGGATACGACCCCCACTACACTGGATGAGTTTATTGAAATGAATGAAAAGCTCATCGAAGCCGGCCTCCCCACAGGCATCTCCCCATGGAAATCCGGCGGATCCATCGTGGGCCACATGACTGCTCCGATCTTCAGCTCCCATGATGATCCGGTCGGCTATATGAACGAAATCATTGACGGGACTGTTTCCATTGCCGACGACGAACAGTGGAACGGCCTGGTCGATTACCTGGAAGCAACTCTCAAATACGGCAATGCCGACGCCATCAACACCGACAGCACCACCGAACGCAACGCGCTCTATGCGGAAGAGTACGCATGGTATGCCCATGACGGCTCCTGGCTCACCCCCGCGATCAAGTCCACAAACCCCGATCTGGAAGATCATATTCAGTTAGGGGTCTATCCCTTTACAAATGACGCTTCCAAAAATAAAATCGGCCGCAGCACCCAATCCTTGAGCGTCATGTCCACCAACAACGATCCCGAGGACGCAAAGGCCTTCTTAGACTGGATGCTGGGCAGCGACGAGGGCTGTGAAATCCTGGTGGGCACCTGCAACGCCGTCATCCTCCGCTCCGACTACGAGATGGACGCGGAAGATATCGGCACCCTTTCCGTACAGGGAACCGAATACGTAAACAACGGCCAATCTTACGGCAACTTCCGGAACCTGCCGGACGAAGTCTCCACCGGCATGTCCAGCGCGTTTGAAAAGTTCCTGGGCGGCGTCTCCGACAGAGCCTCCCTCTTCGAAGAAATCCAATCCCTCTTTGAGGCTTCCAAATGACGGCGGCCGCTAAAAAGCGGGCGGTCATCTCCTCGGGCAGGGCGGAACGTCCCAGGGAAAGCTTTTCCCCCAAAAAACATTGGGGGAAAAACCTCCTTGTCGAGTTGGGCTTTCTGGGAATCATCCTCCTCTGTTTCCTGACGGTCAAAATCCTCCCGTTTCTCCTCAGCTTTGGCTATGCCTTTACCGATTGGAATGGCATCAGCTCACAAATTTCTTTTACCGGTGTGGATAACTACGTCCAGATGCTGGCTGACAAGGATTTTTGGAATTCCTTATGGTTTACGCTGCGGTTTTGCGGATGCAGTATCCTGCTGACCAATGTGTTGGGATTTTTCCTGGCGTTCTGCCTGAATAAGCCCCTGCGGATGCGGGGAATCCTCCGGGCGGGCTTTTACATCCCCAATGTCTTAGGCGGTCTGGTTCTCGGATTCATCTGGCAGTTCATCTTTACCAAGGTTTTTCCGGCTATCGGAAAGGCTACCGGAATCGGATTCTTCAACCTTATGTGGCTGGGGACACCGGCCACCTCCTTCTGGGGACTGGTCATGGTAGATGTCTGGTGTTCCCTGGGATACTACATGCTGCTGTATCTGGCCGGACTTTCCGCCATCCCTTCCGACTGTCTGGAAGCAGCCCACATCGATGGCGCCGGCGGTTGGCAGACCCTGACAAAGGTGACGCTGCCCCTGCTGATGCCAACCATTACCCGCTGCCTCTTTTTGAGCATTACCAGCAGCTTCCGGGTATACACCCTCAATATGTCGCTGACAAACGGCGGCCCTTACCTGTCTTCCGAGGCTATCACCATGAATATCTACCGCACCGCTTTCACTGAAAATCAGATGGGCTACGGGTCCGCAAAATCCCTGGTATTTATGCTTATCGTTGTCGCCATTACCGGAATCCAGGTCGCCTTGACCTCCCGCAAGGAGGTGAGCATGTGATTGCTGTTCACCGTCATCCGGCGACCCTCAGCGGCCAACGCCATGGCCGAATTTTACTGGAAATCGGCCTTTGTGTCCTTTTGCTGATCGGATTGCTTCCTTTTTTCATCCTGCTGCTCAATTCCTTTAAGGACATGATGGGTATCGCCAAAAATATCCTTGGCTGGCCGAATCCTTTCAAACTTTCCAATTACGCCCGGGCCTTTGAAAAGCTAAGCTACCCCCGTTCCTTTTTCAACACCCTGCTGGTAACGCTCTTAGGTAATGCCGGGCTGATTATCTTCGGCAGCATGGCCGGCTACCGGTTGAACCGGGCTCCCACGGTTTTCAACAAAATCGTTTACTTGCTGCTGCTGGCTTCTATGGCCATCCCCTTCGAAGCGGTCATGATCCCGCTGATGAAGGTTTCTTCCGCGGTGGGCCTGACCAAAAGCCTGGGCGGCCTGGGTATCTGTTACTGGGGAATGGGCGCTTCCACCTGCATCTTTCTGACCCACGGCGCAGTAAAAGGTATCCCTTATGATTTGGAAGAAGCCGCTATCATTGACGGCTGCGGCCCCTTTAAGACCTTTTGGCGAGTGATCTTCCCGCTGCTGCGCACGACGGTAGTCACTTACACCATCCTGAACACCTTCTGGTTTTGGAACGACTATTTGATGCCGCAGCTGATGTTAGGCGGGGATAAACAGATTTACACCATTCAGCTTTCCATGCGCTCCCTTTTCCTGGAATACTACGCCATGTGGGATGTGGCGCTGGCTGCTTTGGTCATTTCCCTTCTGCCTACGGTAATTTTCTTCCTGATTGCACAGAAATACATTCTCTCCGGGCTGACCGCCGGAGCCATCAAGGGGTAATCCTATGACAAAAGAACAAATTCGGAACCGGCTGGATGCAGCCTTCCAAAAAAACGACGTTTTGATCCTGGCCCACAGAGGCGCCGCCGCCGCAAATATCGTCGATAACACCGTCGAGAGTTTTGACGCCGCACTGGCTCAGGGCGCCGACATGGTAGAAGCAGATGTCTTTATGTCCACTGACGGGGAGCTGTTTGTCTTTCACGACGGCACTGAGCCTATCTTTTTGGGTACAGACCAGAAGGTGGTGGAAATGTCTTCCGCTGAAATCCGTCAGCTGCGATACTTAAACAAAAACCATGTCCGGATCGATCATCCTATCCATACCCTGGATCAGGTCCTGGAGCATCTCAAAGGCCGCTGCCTCATCAATCTGGACCGCTGCTGGTGGTGCTGGGATAAAGTCTTTGAGGCTGTACGCCGTCATAACATGGCCGACCAGATCCTTTTTAAAAGCGCCCCCGAAAAGCAGTATGTGGATCAAATCGCCGCACAGCCGGAGCCTTTCCTTTACATGCCTATCATTTGGTACCCGGAGGAGCTTCCTTATGTAAGGGCATCCGGCGCAAACATGGTCGCTGTGGAATTTATCGGTCACAGTGCCGATGCCGCTATCATGCAAAAAGATTTTATCACCGGGCTTCGAAAAGAGGGGATCGCCTGTCTGATCAGTGCCCTGACACTGGGAAATCCCGTTGTGGATCCGGAAAAGCTAAAGGCAAAATGGGCGGCAGCCGGTTCCCGGATGGCCAACGCCCTGGTCAACGGAAATATCTATCTTGCCGCCGGCCACGATGATGACACTTCTATCCTGGGCCACCCGGAAGATGGCTGGGGCTGGTTGGTCCGGCAGGGCTTTAATATCATTCAAACCGACTGGACAATGCCTCTTGCCCACTACTTGGGCCGCCGGTTTTAAAACTTTCCTTTCTGCTGAAATCCCCGCTCCGGTTTTACACCAGAGCGGGGATTTCTACCTTTCGATTCAACATAACAAGGGGCAGGAAAATCCTGCCCCTTGCTTCATCCTCTTTCGGGATTATTTTTCCTCAGATTTGTCCCGAAACACCCGGGTCAACAGTACCATACAGCCGATAATGACTGCTGTTACCAAAAAGATCCCCAACATTCCGAGGCCCATAATCTTTAAAGAATCCAAAAACAACGGGATATTCATATTCATCCGCCTTTCCGGCAATGCGCCGCGTCAAAATCACATAAACATGGGAACCAAAGTCAGGATCAATCCGCCGGCAATAACCGACGCGATCTGTCCGGACACGTTTGCACCTACCGCATGCATCAGCAGGAAGTTTTCCGGGTCTTCCGCCAGACCCATCCGGTTAATGACTCGGGCAGACATTGGGAACGCCGAAATACCGGCCGCGCCCACCATCGGATTGATCTTTTTGCCTTTCGGCAGGAAGAGGTTAAGAACTTTGGCGAAAAGAACGCCGCCCGCCGTATCGAATATAAAGGCTACCAGGCCCAGGCCCATAATCAGCAGGGTTCGCCAATCCAGGAACTGTTCCGCCTGCATCTTGGTGGCAACTGTAAGCCCCAGCAACAAGGTAATCAAGTTAGCCAACGCATTCTGCGCTGTCTCAGACAGCGAACCCAAAACGCCGCATTCCCGAATCAGGTTGCCGAACATCAAAAATCCTACCAACGCAACAGACTTCGGCGCCACGATTCCGGCAATCATGGTGATAATAATCGGGAACAGGATACGGGTCGTCTTGGAAACCGGCCGCTGTGCATAAGCCATCCGGATCTGACGTTCCTTCCGGGTGGTGATCAACTTAATCACCGGCGGCTGGACAATGGGAACCAGTGCCATGTAGGAATAGGCCGCCACAATGATAGCGCCGATATAGTCCGAATCGAAATAGTTCGCCACGAAAATCGAGGTGGGGCCGTCCGCTGCACCGATGATCGCGATAGACGCCGCATTTTTAAGATCGAATCCGAACAGGCAGGCCATACCCAGGGTAAAGAAAATACCAAACTGAGCGGCTGCGCCGAACAGCATCATTTTCGGGTTGGACAGCAGGGGAGTAAAATCGATCATTGCTCCGATGCCGATGAACAGCAGCAGCGGGAAAAGTTCATTGGCGATACCCGCGTTAAACAGGACGTCAATAGCGCCTACCTCTGTCTCCCCGGTGATCTTATCGATCTGGGTAACTGCTCCCGAAAGAGGGAGGTTGACCAGGATCGCGCCGAACCCCATAGGAACGAGCAATGTCGGCTCCATTTTCTTTACGATCCCCAGATAAATCAGGATGGCGCCGATGACCCACATAACGGGCATCTGCCAGGTCAGTTCGGTGACGTTTCCGAAAAGACTCAGTAACTGACTCATAATTTTCGACCATTCCTTTCCAAAGTCAGGCAGCAGCTTGTCCTTATGTTCCCACAAAAAAAGACTTTTATCATGGCAATGGCCACAATAAAAGTCTCGCTGTCGGATCATGAATCCTTAGGCCGATGCGGATGGCAAACCATCGGTATGGCGCATTCGGCAGCGGCACTCTCGCCGCCAGCTACTCCCTTTTGTTTGTACTATTTTATGATAGGGGATTTTGCCGCTCTTGTCAAGGGAAATTTCACAATTCCGCAAACATTTTACCATGGAGCGGACACATTATGAAACGGTGTCCCGATAAAGCCCGTCTGAGAGAAATCCTCCGGGTTCCGGCGGATGATATAATCTATATAACTGGCCACCATCTTCGCCGTCAGCAGGTAGCCGGCCGGGTTCATATGCCCGCCCAAATAAAAACGCCGCTTGAATTCCTCGTCATACTCCGGTGCGTACCGCCGGAAATCCAGCACATACGTATACTGAAATTTATCCGCCAACTGATACAATAGCTCCGCGTGACGGTCCTTCAGCGCCTTTTTATCGGGTTCTTCCTTTTCCCGCGGCATTGTCATCAGGAAAAATTTCGCCTTCGGCTGCATTTTTTTCAGCCGCTGGATAATCCGAGCATAATATCCCACAAAGGTCGGCGCGTTGTTTTCACAATTTTCCCAATCGATATCCTCCAAGCTGCCTGTGGGGTCGCATTTCCAGAGCAGATCATTGACGCCTAAGGCCAAAATATAAGCCTGACATACTTTGTCCGGATTCCAGAAGTCTTGGGATTCCGCAAAGCTCTCCCAATATTCTCTTGCCGTCATACCGCCACGGGAAAAATTATACACCTTACATCCCGCCATCCTGGCAAGATACTGTCCCCAGGAATAGTCAAAATAGTCGTGGTATCCCTTATTACCAGCTTCGTCCAGAGATTCAAACTCCCCGGACGACAAGCTGTCCCCTATACAGCCGATGGTCCGGAAGATCCCGCAGTATCCCCCATCCGGCACGATCTCCTCCAGCGGATTACCTTGTGGCTCCGTCAGCAGCGTTTCCAGTTTCATGTCCAATCCCTCCATTTTTTAGCCTTAAAAGTACCTAAATTATATCAAAATCAGACGATAAAGTCAAACCACACCTTAAAAAATAATACAATTCCATTGCCAACCCTCTTTCCTCAAAACTGTTGAAAATATCGGCAAGCAATGTTATAATAACCCCATAAGATCACATTTTTTGTTTCTGTGAAAGGTAGGGAAATTATGCACACTGGTGTTATTGTAAGGGATATCCCGGATATGAAAGATAGTATCCAACACGCCGCATCTCTTGGGTTCCGCAGCTGCCAGCTGTCCGGCGGCAATCAAAGTCTGCATACCAAGGAGCATGCGGACCATCTCTTGGAACTATGCCGGCAATTTGATTTTCAGATTTCAGCGGTTATCGCCGGTTGGAGCGGCCCCCAAACCTGGAATTTCTATGATGGCCCGATCACCTTGGGACTGGTTCCGGAGGCATACAGATTCCAGCGTATACAGGACATCAAAAAAGCCATTGATTATGCCGAGATGCTGGGAGTTGCCGACGTAAATACCCATATCGGGTTTATCCCGGAGGACCCCAACAGCAATGTCTATCGGGAAGTCGTTGCCGCTGTCCGGTATATCTGCGAATATGCCGCCAGCAAAAATATCTTTTTCTGCCTGGAAACCGGACAGGAAACGCCTGTTACCATGCTCAGACTGATTTTGGATTCCCAAGCTTCTAATATCGGCGTTAATTTTGACCCGGCAAATCTGCTGATGTACGGAAAGGCAAATCCCACGGACGCCTTGGGAATCATCGGAAAATATATCCGCGGCGTCCACGGCAAAGACGGGGAATATCCCACCACGCCTTTCTCCCTGGGCGAAGAAAAACCAATCGGCCAGGGAAGAGTCAACTTCCAAGTTTTCCTGCCCGCTCTCAAGGCTGTCGGATATGACGGCCCCATTACCATCGAGCGGGAAATCAGCGGCGAACAGCAGGAAAAGGATATTATCCTCGCACGGGATATCCTAAATCAAATAATTGCCTCTCTATAATAACCGGGCTGTTTACATATTTAGCAGAATTCCTTTCTCCCGTACACGGTACGGGAGTTTTCTTTTGTGGAAACGGCATAACGCCGAATTGTTCGGTTGAAAATTCCGCCGGCGGATTCAAATACCGGGTTATTGCTTCAAAACAGTTCCGGCCCTATAATGGAGATGAAGTAAGAACACTATCTGCGGAACGGGAGGAACGCGAAATGGATATGCAAAAAATCGGAACACAGATTGCTCTGCTACGAAAGGACAAGGGGTTAACCCAGGCTGACCTCGGTCAACGGCTGGGTGTCACCTTTCAGGCCGTCAGCAAATGGGAAAGGGGAGAAACTCTGCCGGATATCGCCATCCTGGCCGATTTGGCCGAGGTGCTGGAAACTACCATCGACTTTATCTTGAAAGGCGGGGAAAAGGCTATGAATTATCGGGGAAAAATCACTGTTTCCAACATGGCGGACGGGATTCGTTCCCTGGAAAATATGGGGAAACTTCTGGGAAAAGAAAATATTATTTATCGCCACGCGATCCGGGGGATAGATGAAGGAATGAACACAGATATCGAAGAGGCCTTTGTCAATGACTTTATTTTTGAGTGCTTTGTAGCAGAAGCTATTATCCAAAATCTTAAGGCCGGCGCCTACATCGACCCTACGGATGTGAACATCAACTTTAAACACGAGCATTTTCGGAATATTGTTTTGGACTACTGCTCCAGATATGGAATCCGATAATCACTTATACCGTTAGACAAACGGAGGGACTCTGCACTTCGCAAAGCCCCTCTCTGATTATTCCTGGGAAATCGTCCGGATTACCCGGCAGGGATTTTCTACCGCCACACTTCCTTTCAAGTTGTTTTTTCAGAATATAGGGATTTTTATTGAGGCGTTCACATGTTTTCTTTTATTCTAGTCTAAAACACTGCTGCATTCAACTGCTAATATAAGAATATTAGAAGATAACCGACACATTTTTGACAAGCTTTTGCTGCTGCAGATCAAAACTGTGGGATTGACACCGGCGGATCGCGGTTGTATACTGATAGTGTGAGCAGACGGAGTTTTTTCCAACTGTAAACTGGTTCCCGTTTTCTGACGGCTAAAAGATTGTCTGAGCCGTAAGATGTTAAAGCGAAACTATGTCTTGCTCTATGCTTTTGAGGCATAGAGCTTTTTTTGGGGAAACTTATGTCAGGATTTGACCGCTCCGATGCTTGACTATCTGCGAAAGGAGTGCCGGGACTCTACAGGTTTTGTTGTGCCGGTTCCGGACAGGATGATTATGCAGGAACAGTATGAGCTGATTGACAAGCTGCTGGAAACGCGTGAGCTGTCAAAAGAGGAATGGATTCAGGTATTGGAAAACCGGAACGCCGCGTCTGCCGATTACCTGTTTGAAAAAGCCCGGAGAATTCGGGAAGCAGTTTACGGTAAGGATGTCTATATCCGCGGACTTATCGAGATTTCCAGCTACTGCAAAAACAACTGCTATTACTGCGGCATCCGGCGGGATAACAGGAAGGCGGAACGCTACCGTCTGACCCCGGAGGACATTCTCCGCTGCACCGATGAGGGCTGGCGGCTGGGCTTTCGCACCTTTGTGCTGCAGGGCGGGGAGGACGGATATTATACCGACGATCTCCTATGTGATCTGTTGGAGAAGATAAAGAGCCGGCATCCCGGCTGCGCGGTTACCTTGTCCCTGGGGGAGAGGGGAGAAAAAAGCTTCCGGCGCCTCTTTGAGGCAGGAGCGGATCGCTATCTGCTGCGGCATGAAACCGCTGATTCGAATCATTACGCTATGCTGCATCCCCCTGAACAGCGGCTGGAAACTCGGAAGGAATGCTTATTTGCCCTGAAGCGGATCGGCTACCAGGTGGGAAGCGGCTTTATGGTGGGTTCCCCAGGCCAGACAACCGAAAATTTGGCGGAGGATCTGCTTTTTTTGAAGGAGCTGAATCCCCAAATGGTGGGAATCGGCCCCTTTATTCCACACCACGACACTCCTTTCGGCACCTGTCCCGCCGGAAGCGTGGAGCTGACCGTTTATCTGCTGGGGCTGATCCGACTGATGCTGCCCCATGTTCTGTTACCGGCTACCACGGCTCTGGGAACTCTGGACCCTCAGGGGAGGGAGAAAGGGATTCTGGCCGGCGCCAACGTGGTTATGCCCAATCTGTCTCCCGTCGCGGTGAGAAAAAAATACAGCCTGTACGACAACAAGCTCTGTACCGGCGAAGAGGCGGCAGAAAGCCTGTCAGCTCTCAAAGAGCGCATTCATCGAATTGGATATACCGTCGTGATAGATCGCGGCGATTATCGATAAACCTAACGGGGAAGATGGCAGATCACTGCCGCCCTTACCCGAAAGACGAAAGAGAGGACTTTTGCCATGTCAACCAACTATTCGTATGACCCGAAATCTCTGTGCGCCGATGAATTTATCAATCATGAAGAGATTTTGGAAACTCTGCGCTATGCCGACGAAAACAAAAATAACGTGGCGCTGATCGACGAGATTCTGGAAAAAGCACGCCCCCGCGTCACCGATCAGGGCACCTTTTGCTCCGGATTGACTCACCGGGAGGCTTCTGTGCTGCTGGCCTGCGATATTCCGGAAAAAATCGAGAAGATGTACGCTCTTGCCGAGGAGATCAAAAAGGCCTTTTACGGCAACCGTATCGTGATTTTTGCGCCGCTGTACCTCTCAAACTACTGCGTCAACGGCTGCGTCTACTGTCCCTATCACCAGAAAAACAAGCACATCCCCCGGAAAAAACTGGCTCAGGAGGAGGTTGCCCGGGAAGTAATCGCACTCCAGGATATGGGCCACAAACGGCTGGCTATCGAATCCGGCGAGGATCCGGTGATGAACCCCATCGAGTACATCTTGGATTGTATCCACACCATCTATTCCATCAAGCATAAAAATGGCGCAATCCGCCGTGTCAACGTTAATATTGCTGCCACCACAGTGGAAAACTACCGCAAGCTCAAAGAAGCCGGGATCGGTACCTACATCCTGTTCCAGGAGACTTATCATAAGGAGAGTTACTTAAAGCTTCACCCAACTGGACCGAAGCACGATTATAACTATCACACCGAGGCCATGGACCGCGCCATGGAGGGCGGGATCGACGATGTCGGACTGGGGGTACTGTTTGGCCTTGAGCTGTACCGGTATGAATTTGCAGGGCTGCTGATGCACGCCGAACACCTGGAGGCGGTCCACGGTGTTGGGCCGCACACAATCAGTGTTCCTCGCGTGAAACACGCCGATGACATCGACCCCAACGCCTTTGACAATGGCATTACCGACGATACCTTTGCCAAAATTTGCGCTCTGATCCGGATTGCAGTACCGTACACAGGTATGATTATCTCCACCCGGGAAAGCCAGGCGGTCCGTGAAAAGGTGCTCCGCCTAGGTGTTTCCCAGGTCAGTGGTGGTTCCCGCACTTCGGTAGGCGGCTATGCAGACGAGGAACGCCCCACCGATACGGAACAATTCGATGTCTCGGACCAGCGCTCCCTGGACGAGGTCGTGCGCTGGCTGATGGAAATGGGATATATTCCGTCTTTCTGCACTGCCTGTTACCGGGAAGGCCGTACTGGGGATCGGTTTATGTCCCTGTGCAAGTCCGGACAGATTCAAAACTGCTGCCACCCCAACGCCTTGATGACCCTTAAGGAATACCTGATGGATTACGCCAGCGAAGAAACCAAAGCCGTCGGCGAAGCACTCATTCAGGCAGAGCTGCAGAATATTCCTAAAGAAAAGGTACGGGAAATCTGTAAGGATCACCTGGAAAAGATCGAACAGGGAATCCGCGATTTCCGCTTTTAAGGCAGCGTAAATGTAGATACCCAACGGAGAGGAGCAAACTGCTATGGAAACTCGGGTGGCTGTTGCCGCTATTATCGTGGAAGAGCCGGCGTCGGTAGCGTCTTTGAATGACCTGCTGCATCAGTACAGCGCTTACATTATCGGGCGCATGGGAATCCCCTATAAGGAAAAAAACATCGCGGTCATCAGCATCGCCATGGATGCGCCTAATGATGTTATCAGCGCCCTGACCGGAAAAATCGGCCGCCTGAAAGGGGTAACCGTAAAAGCCGCCTATTCCAGCTTTTAGAATCTTTTATAGGTAAGATCTTGTGCTTGCCTGCTCAAAAACGAAACGCCATTGAGATCTGCTTCCTAACAGGTTAGACCTCAATGGCGTTTTTATTATGTGCGCTGCAATATAGATGCCATGCTCCTTTTGCTGCCAAACTTGAATCATCTACTTTATTCTACCGTAAACTCCGTCCATTCAATATGGTTATATTGCATGACGTCATCTGCTTTTTTCATGCCAAGTTTCTCATAAAAAGGAATCGCATTTTCATTGGCTATCAGATATACGGCGATGTCTTTTTCACCACCCGCTCTATTATGCGCTTCTTTCATAAGCCGTTTCCCGATACCCTGTCTCTCATAATTTCGGTCAACACCTAAGTCCGTTACATAGAGCCAATAAGCATAATCTGTTAATCCAAATAAAACGCCAACTATTAAACCGCGTTCATTTCTTGCAACAAGACTTATTGAGACATTTTTTACGAGTTTAGATATTCTTTCTTTGAATCGTTCTTTTGGATATTGTGATCCTAAATTCGTCCGCTTTAAGAAATCGATATATTTCTCTGCAGAAACATTCTCTTGTTCAATTTTTATATCTTCACTCACAAAACTCCCACCCTTTCAACAGTCATGTACCACCCTTTCAACAGTCATGTAGCGTTTTTAAATAAAAAAACACTATTGGTATCTAAACTAAAGCGTTCATCCCCCAATAGTGCTTTTTGGGTTGTGTTGACAAAAAAGATACCCGTGCGCATTTAGGAACCCAAACCGCAACCCAGCGCCAGCGGTTGCGGTTTGGCAAGGAGGAGCAAGGGAGCGGGCGTATGACGCCTTTTTTGCCGTAGGCATAAAAAGAC
Source organism: uncultured Clostridia bacterium (assembly GCA_944386445.1). Classification (GTDB taxonomy): domain Bacteria; phylum Bacillota; class Clostridia; order Oscillospirales; family Ruminococcaceae; genus Merdivicinus. The sequence continues at coordinate 2,966 of CALXBD010000078.1, read as the reverse complement.
GTCGGAGCAAAGCGGACTTTGCTCCGACGTGGGCTATGTTGACAAAAAAGATACCCAGCTAAAAATAAAAACATTGAGTTCTGATCGAGTCTATTTTTAATTATCACCAAAACTGAATTAGTTCTCTAATTCCTTCATCTATGAGTTTCAGAATTGCTTTTCTCTTGCTTTGCGGGATTGGGCCAGTATACTGATGAGTATCCCTAATTTCAGAGTGTGATAAATGTGAATGGAGTCTTAGGCGATGCAATTCCATGCACATCTTGTGGAATTTTGGAATATTGCCGATGAAGCCCTTACTTCTATTTATCGCTCCTATCTTACCAAGCGTATAGCCACCAAGCTCTATATGATCCTTGGTAATCAGACTACAAATTCTATCGTCCATTGTATCCCAAAGATTCACAAATGCCGTAAGATCTGTTTTCCAATATCCCATAGCAATAAATAGAGTTCGTTCAATTTGGTCATGCTCTTTACCCAACTTCTTTTTCCATGAAAAAGTTTGCTGGATACCAACCAATTCCTTTAGGTACCGTGCGATTTGACTATTTGAATATCTGCTGCGTTGTATCACTCCAGCCTGTTTGAATATGTTCTGCGCATATGGAGCAACTGTATTGACTGGAGGTAATTCATTAGGAAGCGGTGCTAAAAGGTAGCAGTTCGCACCAGCTATAGATAACTCACACTCTGGAGATTTAATGTATTCTTCGAGGAAAGGCGCACCAAGTTTATTTATAGACCCATTTTTCTGTGCCTGATAAATCAACTTGCTTCTGACCCACCAATCACTCTTTTTAAGATAATTTTTCTGTCTTACACCAAATTTAGAATCGTATAAAAGAACTAATGCTATTAACTGTGAACGGTACCTGCTATCTACAATAAAGGCTCTCTTTTTATCCGAGTTTAGCATTTGTTTTGCTAATTCAGTAAACCTACTTATATCCTTGCTATTTAAATTGCCGATTATCGCTTCTAATAAGATTCCTGAAGAAAACTGCTGAGTTTTATCTTGGCAACATTCATAAATGTAGTCACTAATTGTTGGAGGTATTTTCCTGGGATATCTTTGCACATAAAACGCAAATGAATGAATCATATTTGGAAATTTTCGAACTGCTTCAATAGCCAGTTTATTTGACTTTGCACTTTGTTCAACATACTGGAAATAGCGTTTAATTGTCGTGAGATCGGCGGGTTCTTCTTTCATTAGCGTTTTTATAGAATTTATCGCTACTATTGACTTTTTCTCCTTATCAAACTCATCTTCAAACAAAGGCTTACTAATCCGTTTAATCTCATCATTGATATTTGAAATCTTATGAATTGCAATTTTAGACGATTGTGGAAATAGACCAAGTTCTTTACTTCTTTTATCCAAAAGAAACAATACCCAACGAACAGTTTCCTCATTGTCAGCCAAAATTCGGATATCGTCTACATATCTAAAATATAAAAAAGATGTTTCTTTTTGTATTTTTTCAATATATGAATCATATTCTGCTAAAATGGCTTCTGCAACTATTCCAGATGCTTGTGGCCCTTGAGGTATTCCTGTAGCAAGTTCCAGACTGCATGATGACTCCCATTGTGCCAATAATTGAATAAACATATTAGCGCAATTGTCACTAAAACGGCACTTATCCGTCAGTACAGTCCGTAACAAGTGATGATTTATGCTGTCATAGCAGGCAGTAAGGTCAAATGAGGCAATATATTTCTTTCCGCTTTCATAGGCTTTGATAATAGCTTTGGTATAGGCTTTATAGGAATCTTGCCATTTTTGATAAAAGAATTGACTAACCGAATTGGAATATAGATTTCCGAAAACGCTTTTCTTATACCGTTTTCTCACTTGAGGAATTGCTACTAACCCTTCTGCCAAAACATTAGCATATGCTTGGTATACAATTTGATCCTCAATTGACATCAGGGTATACATTCGGCTTAAGCCATTCGCCTTAGGCATAAATACACGGATTGTATTAGTTGGTAGATAGCCTGATTTCATTTTGGAACGTAGCAACGTAATATTTTTTTCAATTGCTATTCCATATGCTGAATAAGAGTCTCTAAAAAAATTTTTATAAGTACTTTCTGGATTAGTTAACAAACGATTATATGCAAGGATCAGGTTGCTCTGCTTAGCAACGTCTTTTATTGAAAACATGCTGATCCACCCCTCTTAACAGCATGAATATGACTTTCCTACCCTATAAATCTCAAGACATCTACTGTTATCTTTCATGTTGGATAAATCATTCGAAATAGAATGCAAGTTTTAGCAAGTGCCTAAATTATTTATCTGGCAAAGTTATTATACCACAAATTTCCCTATTTCTCAACGAGAAAAGCAGGCACAGAGAGACACCGGCAGCCCTCAAGCTGCCAGCATTTCTCTGTGCCTGCTTCTTAGTGAAGGGGCTGGGTGAGTTCAAACCCACCGACGAAGCGGATGCGGATTTCTTCTTTGGAGAGTACGGTTACTCGTTCAATCACCCGGTACACCAGGGTGTCGGAATACTCCGTAAGGTCGAGATCTTCTGTGGAGATGAGTTCCATGATCTCCTTGACTTTATTTTCTCGGCCCATATCCTGCTGGGCGTCCAGTTCCACACGTTTTTTCATTTGCCTCAGCTGGAGCATTTCGTCGCTGATTTGCTTGATCCGCAGATCCACGATTTCACTCCCATCCATCGTTAGCAGCCGGTCCAAGTCCTTGTCCAGGTCATGGAGCCTGTTTTCTATCACAAGGGGATTGATTGCGGCGTTTTCTCCACCAATACAGTGTGCAAGTGCTTCCTGCAGGGTGGCAGCCATTTCTTCCTGGTGGCCTTGAACCAGGGAACGAATGGCTTTCAGAATAGCGGAATAGAGTTCATCTTCCTTGAGGCTGGGGGAGTCCTTGCAAACCTTTGGCCCGCATTCCAGCCGGTTGATGCATCGCCAGACGATTTGCT
>CALXBD010000077.1 GCA_944386445.1 uncultured Clostridia bacterium | reverse complement strand
AACATGGAGGTGAATGGCATGTACGCAAACCTGTTAGGACAAAAGGCAATACACAAGCTTTCGGACGAGGATATGGGAAGGATTATCGGGGTAAGCCGGAACTCCTTTTCACAGAAGGTCAGAAGCGGAAGGTTCTGGCCCGGCGAGTGCAAGGCACTCTGCGAATATTTCAACAAATCCTTTGAGTATCTGTTTGCAACGGACACAGACACCCAGAGCGGCGGCAGGGGGTGAGTTGAGATGTGGATCGTAACTTTGACTTATAAAGATTGGATTCCTACAGAGCAGGCGGAGACACTGCTCATAAAAAAGCTGCGAGAGTTGCCGAAAAAAACGGAACATCTCGCAGTGACACATGGAAAAAATCAGCCGCATCATCATGTTTTGGTTGAAAAGAATGCAGGAAAAGCGCTGATGACAGGATGGGAAGGAAGAGCATCTGCTCATGAAGTCACTGTTCCGGTAGAGCGGTTAGCCGAATATCTTCGGAAAGCCCGGCTCACCAGCTTTTACAGTTCTTCGTTTGAAAAGGGACCTGATTCCGACAATTCCGCTTCAAAAACCGGCGAGCTTTCTGAAGGGGATTGAAGAATGTATATCAGGTGTGAATCCTCCAGATGCTGAAGGGCGCAGGCCAGTTTTGCAGCTGATACAGAATTGTTGGGTAAAGGGAAAATCATGGCTTTCTCTGGAGAACTGCAAATCTGCTGATACAAAGTCTTTTCATAGTCATCAAGCATTACTACCAGGGTTACCACCATATAAAACCACCTCCTTTCTGCCCTCATTATAGCACAGGCTGGAGGTGCGGACAACCAGGCGGCAGGGGGTGAGAGGGTGGATATTCAAAAAATAGAAAAGGCCGTTCAAGAGAACGACCTGAAAGCTGTTACAAAAATTATGGGGCGCGAAATCCTGATGCTGCAAAATGAAGTAGACTCGCTGCGCAACGAAATGAGGATAAAGAATTCTATTCTGGCGCTTGCTTTTATGATAGTAGCCATAGTAATAGCTGTAGCACGATTCCTGCAATGCTGACGGACAGGAGGTGAAACCATGGCGGAAATAGAAAAAGACACCCATTCAGGAGAATGGATGTCAATCGAAAATGCACGAAGGGCACTGGAAATGCTGGTTTCCAGGCCTGGGTGCGGTGTGTTTTTTGAAATGGAACTTCTGGTTTCTGAAAAAGATGAGAAAGTCAGAAGGGGGTTAGAGGAGCTATACACCTATGCTCTTAACCTTGCGGTGGAGTTTCTGCGGAGGGCCGAATGGGAACGAACTGGAGAAGGAATGCCGGTTGGGTGTGCGATCGATTTTGCGGAAAATTTGATCAGAGGGTCCGAAAAGTCCGGGGGGCTTTCCCGTTTTTTGAAAATCGGCGAATTAGTGGGGCCTGACTATCAAAGGAAAATGGAGGCGTATTACTGCGAGGCAATCAGGGAACTGGTGAGAGAAACCCGTCGGAGAATGGATCAAGAGGGTTGTCCGGACGTGCATCCAGGTGATGAAAAAAGAACTCCGTAATATTCGCCTTGCATTTTTCGCAATTTGCGGAACCGTTTGCAGAGTCGCACCCCAGGCAGTACCGGTTCATTTGGGTGCCATCTTCGAAGTCCACTATTTCAATTGTCATATGCTGGAGAATTTTCGGATCAAATGGGCAGCGGACAACAATCGGAATGTATTTCACTTTCATAAAAACACCTCCTTTCTGCCCTCATTATAGCACGAGGCATAGGGGAGGACAAGAAAAATCCCGCGTTCCGGCCAGCCTGCGGCGGGCCTGGAATTGGATGTGCAGTTCCGGCACGGAAATATGACGCCGGGTTGGTTTCTTCCGGATCGAAAGGTTCGGATGCCGGAAAAAGAACCGCAAATCCCTTCGAGGCGTTTCAGAAATCAAACGTATGTGGAACAGGTTGGCTTAAAACTCCCTTCATTCATCAGGTTATATGCCTTGATGGCGGTTCAGAATAGGCGCAGGCTGGCCAGGGCGCGGGGCAAGAGGTGAGAAAATGGAGAAAAACATGAGGGACAAGCTGCGGGGCCTGATCATCGGAAGCGGCAAAAGCATGGAAGCGGTGGCCCGAGAGATGGGGATCACCCGGCAAACGCTTTCTACCCGGATCAACGGGCGCAAGGACTTCACCCTTGGAGAGATGAAAAGGTTCGCGGCCAGCGTCGGAAAGGACGCGAAGGAAATTTTCTTTTGACAAATGACATTACGACAGGCCCCAGAGCGGGGCCAGGGGGTGAGAGGGTGCCATATCTCTGGATCATGCTGATAGCTGCTGCACTGTTTCAATTTATCCTGTATGGGAGATTGAAAAAAATAAACCCGGCAGGGAAGACCGGATATTTCCGGGGCCTGCTGGGCGCATGGGGGATATTAGCGGCGTGTGCGGTTTTTATTTTCTGCTTCTATTATTTCTGATAACGCGGATATCAGGAGAGAGGTTTCAGGGGGAGGATTCCGAAACAGCTGGTAAAGCTTTTGCAGATATGGCAGCAAGCTTGCCGGAGATTTGGCGCATAACGTCAAAATTCGGGAACAGACATCCCGTTTGCGTTTTGGGCTTCGGCGCAGGATAAACTCATTGGCAGCTGAAACCATTTCGGAAAATTCCTCTTCGAAGGAAACTTCTGATTCGTGCTTCCAGGACAGCAGCATTTTTTCAGCTTCCTTTTTGGCGGCATAACGTGCGGTAAACCATGAAACAAAGCCGGAAAGGACAACGCCCAAAAAAGCAATCAAAGAACAGATAATTTCCGTATAATTCAAAAAAACTCCTCCTTTCTTCCCTCATTATAGCACAGGGCGGCGGGGAGGACAAGGAACCAGGGAATCTGACAAGCAGGGAACGGCATAATCTGACACAAGGGAGGGGATGTGATGGCGAAAGAATACACGGTACACCGGCGGATGCTGATCCATGGGGAGCGGGGATTCGGTGCGGCATCCATCCCCATGGAGGAACTGACGCCGGAAGAATTGGAGTGCTGGCAGGCCCGCGTTTGGCAGAAATCTGTGCAGGCACAATATAATGCCCTGATTGCTCAGGGGTATGATGTAGAAATCAGTGACCCGGATGCTTTGAAAGAAGTGGAACCGGTAGGAAGACTTAGAAAGGAAGAAATAAATGAGACAGTGTGAAATGTGTGGATGCTGGGAGAGCTTCTATAACCCCATTGAAAAACACCATGTTTTTCATGGGAGGGGAATCCGGAAGCTGGCGGAAAAGTATGGAATGACAATCCATATTTGCCATAACTGCCATCAGGGTCCGGAGGGTGTACATAACAACAGAGAACTAGACCTTTCTCTCAAACGTCAGTATCAGGAGCGTTTTGAAGAAGAAGGCCACAGCCGGGAAGAGTTCCGGACCATCTTCGGCAAGAGTTATTTGTGAGGAGATACCGATGCAGATTAAAAAAGTACAAGTTTTCCCCAGGACAAAGGGGAAAGTGTTAGCAAAAATTGCATTCCAGTGTCATGGCATTATTATCCATGACTGCCTGCTGGTGGAAAAGAAGAGCGGGGAGCGGATCCTCATCATGCCAAAAAACAAGAGGGGGCAGGACATTGTCCATCCGATGGACAAGCCTACCCGGGAACAGATGACCGCGGCAGCTATATCAGCCTGGGAACAGAGAATGGAGGAGTTGACATGCTGAACGATATCATTGTCCTGTTGTTATCCGTGGGCATTATATGCCTTGGATTCAGTATCTTGGGTATGATTGCAAAGATCGTTGAGTATGGCATGGGAATAGGAGAGGACGATGATTAGCCCATGTAAGGACTGCACCATGCGCCGGCAGGGATGCCATGCGGGGTGCAGGCTATATCTGGACTGGGCCAAAGCAGAAAGGCAACTGAAAGAGCGGGACAAAGAACGCCGGGCAATTGAAAACGGTGTGATTGAGATCATGAAAGCCAAGATGCCCAAAAGAGTCCTGCGACCGGAGAAGTGGATATGATTAAGGATTTCATGGCGTACAAGCCGAGCATGGAAGAGTTGGTAAACATGGAGCTGCGGAAACTGTGGCCCAATGAGCAGGGCTTCCGGCTGGATATCAATTCCAGCGGAATTCGGGAAAAGCTGGGGGAATATCGGAAGCTCTTCGGAATTCCTGCAATGACTCCCCTATCCGACCAGGAACGGAAGGACTTTGAAAGGTGGTATGTGCAAGAGGAGATCGTAAAAAAAGGCCTCCGTTCTGTATGAGCGTACAGGACGGAGGCATATAAGGGCCGTATGCTATAAAATGACAATATTATTGTAGCATATATACGGCCCTTTGTCAAACAAACGAAAGGGCCGTATATTCATATGAAAAGAGTAAAACGAAGGCTGTTTTCCGGTGCTGTGTGCGAACAGATTATATATAGCATATCGAATAGAGCGGACGTTAAAAAATGCGCACCACGAATACGTTTTAAAGACGATACTGAACGTGAACAGCATCGAATGGGAATATCCCGCCGCAACCACGCAAGGCTGGTGAATGAAAATTTTTCACCGACTTCCTTATATAGCACTCTAACCATAGACGATGAACATGAAGTACATACATTTGAAGAAGCCAAGCATATCCGGGATTTATATTTTCGAAGGTTGAAATACGCCTGCCCGAAGGCCGTTATTTTCATTTACCTGGGAAGAGGAAAAAGTACCAACCGAATACACAGCCATATGCTTTCAGAAGGCGTACCGGAGGAAGTCATAAGGAAGCAGTGGACATATGGAAGGATTGTATCCTGCACTCATCTGCGGGAACACAATTTTTATAATGGAATGGATCACGGACAGGATTACTCATCATTAGCAAATTATCTTTTCAATCACTGGACACCGGAACAAGGAGGACACCGATGGAAACAGACAAAAAACATACGGAAACCGACTGCCGAACCTCCAAAAGAAATAAAGCGTGAGTATTCAGAAGATAAACCGCCGCGGGCACCCAAAGGATACATCCTTACAGAAACCATGAGTACTCCATATGGATATTTGTATTTTAAATATGTGCGGGTGCCGGAAAAGCGTAAGCCAAAAAACGAGAAAATGATGTGCTGAGTGATCAGCATTTTGAAAACTTGTAAATGTGTAAAGTTTTGTAACGAAGGAGAAGGAATGAACGAATTTGAATGGGCTGCCTGGAAAAAAAGACAGCGGTATACCTGGACAGAGATTGCTGCGGCATTGGGTGTAAGCGCATCATGGCTGCCGCAGAAGATGAAGCAGCTGGGAATATCATTGGAGCACCCAAAACTGGTATATGATGGCTCAGAAAGTCCGGAAGACTTTGTTTGGGAGTCATACCTGGAAGGATACACCATCGAGGAAATCAAAAGGGCAATGCAAACAGGAGCAGATGCTATATATCTCATGCTGGAAGGTAAACAAAAAATCATGCCGCCACTTACAACGCGGTGGATTGAATGGAGTGAAAAGAAATGAAGATTAAAAGAATTGCTGCTATCTGCAAGTCCCAAAAGAAGGCGGAGTTATGGACAAGGCCAGATCACCGGGGAGAGGTGGCCGCACAATACATTCTTGCCGGCAGAGCCGTCTACCGGATGCAGGGGATGCCGGTCATGGAGGCGGAACACCTTTTGGGATTGTTTGACATTCCCGGGAAGGATCGGGATGACTGGCAGCTGGAAAACAGGCTGGCTGATGATACCTTATGCAATCTGGCTGACACCGAAAACGGAGAACGGGAAGCGGATCTCCCGAACATCATCATCCAGTGGCATGGGGAATCATACCGGCCGGTTATTACCTGCCGCGGGCTGGCAGTGGTAAATACGGAATACTTCTCTCCGCTGGATACGTCAGACGGACATTTTGCTATCATGGAGCGGGTGAACGCAGCCGGAAAAGTGTATTTGGCTGCCAAAGTGGGATTGATCCTGCAGGCCGCCATCTTCCCGGAAGAGATCCCGGAAGGGATGCAGCAGGAGATTTCAAGGACCTTCGGAGGGATTGGGAATGACTGAATACATACGATTCTTTAAAGCCCAGCTGGACAGGTGCATCCGGAACCGAGAGAAGGAACTCCGCTGGGGAAACGAGGAAGCAGCTCAAAACCTGCAAAAGAAAATCGATTGTTTCCAGGCTGCCATCGATGCCCTCCAGCTGGTGGAGGAAATCAACCGCCCGGATGGTTGGGAGGGGTAATCATGGCACGGTTGAAAGATAAGCGCTGCATAGGCTGCCGTTGCGTGACCTGCCGTTGGCGTGGGGCTGGGAGCCTGTGTCACTACAACGATGGCGGACAGGATGCCAGCCGGTGTTCGTGGTGCGTGTTTGTGATTTCCAAGGATAAGCTGCCAAGCTTCAAAACCGAGAGTTTCTCATGCAAAGGGTATGAAAAAGCTGCTCCGTTACCAAGCGATGAATAGGAGGACGCTAACCATGACGAATGAAGAAGCGATTAAGTGGATGGAAGAAGCCATCCTTGACACAAAAGAGTTTTTTGACCAATGTTCCCCTGCTTTGCAAAAAGAACTGATAGAGCAGAAAGAAGTGTTTGAGATTGCCATTTCTGCTATACACGCTGCGTCTAAACACATCGACCGGGAGGCATGGGTGAGTGTAGATGATAAACTACCACAAGACGAAAAAGAAGTGCTAGCTTACTATGGATTTGATCATGGAGATGGAGACCTTGGGATGCGGTTTATGGGAACTTTAACTTATTTTGCACATGATCCTGAACCACATTGGCAACACAAAAGCACAGGGATTATCGTCACCCACTGGATGCCCCTGCCGGAGCCGCCAGAGAAGTTGGAGAGCGCAGAGCCGGAAAGGATGGAAATGAAATGATTAGTTGTAAAGGTAACGGTTATGATATTAAGCCTTGCGAATTTAACGGAACATGGTTTTGTAAAAATCCGGATTGTAAAACACCTGTATTAACTTCTACGTTGCACGGAGCAAGGCCGTCAGGCTGTCCAAAAGTGGATAAATGGAACAGCAAGTCATCGGAACCGCCAAAGGAGGACTGACATGATTTTAGAAAAAGAACGCAAAAACCTCGAAGAGCTTTTCAAGCTTATGCGCGAAAACCCGGATTTTCCGGTAGTGCCGATGGTAGATGGTGAAATTCCGGGTGATGATTGCGGTTATTGGATGGGAGCATGGGGAACAGCAAAACTTGATGAATATCTTGTAGCCAGTGACAGGGTTATATTCAAAAGCGATGATGATGTTTTCGATACTTTAGAGCGTTTTTTGTCAGACGATGAATTTTATAGGCTGCCTGATGTAGAATCAGAGTGCCGGAAATTTTATGGATGAAGAGCGTTTAGGACGGGCGCGGTATCACAGAAAATCCTGTCAAGGATGTATCTACAGCCTGTATCTGTTGGGGTACTGGTATTGCGGATACTGCTTTTATACCGGAGAAAAGCGCGGCTGTCCTCCGGAAAACTGCATCCGGAAGGATACCAATCCAGAACACAGGCCATGCGAAGAAACAGAAGAAATATAGCGTTTTGCAGTTAATGCAAGGAGGGTCAAGGGATGAAAGTTATTGCAAAAATCAAAGCCCAGGGAGCGGGATACAAACCCCATTCCAACGAGTGGAACGTAATGAATCAGCTCATCGACATTGTGGCGGCGGACGAAGCTGCCGCCGATCTGGTGGAAAAGGATATGGACGTACCGGAAATGAGTATTAAAAAGCTGGTGGCGGAGATCACCGGAAAGCGGATGGCCGACCCGGTGGAAGTCATGAAGGCAATCTGTAAATTTTACGAGCTGGAAGTGCCGGGAGAACTGCCGCCGGAATACTGGCGGCATGAAATGGCGGAGAGGACAGAAAAGACCGCTGTGCCGCAGCCGGCAGCAAAGAAAACGGTGGTTTCCTTCATGGACCTGCTGGGAGGTGCCGGAAAGTGAAAACGATGAAGGAGATTCTTAATAACCGCCCTCCGCTGCCGGCTGATCTGGAAGAAAAAATTCTACAGTACGGAATGCCATGGAGCGGATATCTGTTTACCAGAAAAGAAAGCCGTTTTGATCCTATAACTGGGGCAAAGGAAAAAGTAACCGAGTGCTATTGTACCGCCTGTAAAAGCTATTCCTGGATGGAGTATACTCCGAATCATGGGGAATGGGAAACGTGTCCAAACTGCGGAAGCCATTTCCAGGCACTGAAATGGAATGTTTCCCGGATGTACAGGCAGGATCGGTGCAATTATGCTATCATACAGCCATCCGGGGAAAATGTGTATATTCGTTTTTTTGAGGTTGAGCGGGATTACAGCGTCCCGCCTGAAAAGGTCCGGACAGATATTCAGGAAGTGGAGTGCTTTTTCTTCAGCAAGGGCCGGCCCCGGCGTTTTTCCAGATACTGGTACAGCTATATGGCCTCATATTTGACAAAGGATTGGAGTGAAATCCAATGCAGCCAGGAAAGGCTGACCGATTACAAATTTTATCCGTCTCCAGCTGACGTGATGGAAGGAACAGTTCTGCAGCACTGCCATATGAACGATTATATCAGGTTGTGTGAAAAGCGGAGAGTGGTTTGCAAACCTGTAAAATATCTGATTACATATGCCAGGCATCCGGGCATAGAACATCTGATGGGGGCCGGACTGGATAGATTGGTGTATCAGCTGGTAAATGGGGCGAATGGTCTAGGACTGGTCAACTGGAAAGGCCGAAGGCCCCGGGATATGCTGGGATTGACTGAGCCGGAAGTGAAGACAGCAGCGAAAAATGGGTATACGATCCATGACATAGATATGTGGAAAAAATTGAAACCGGGAGGGATCTCCCTGGAGGACAGCCAGACAATTACCGCATTTGTTACGTTGACTGGGGACAGGCTGGAACATGTGAAAAAAATCGGGTTTCCAGAATCCGCAAAGTATCTGAAGCATGTGGTAGAAAAGGATAAGTTCTTCACGCTGCATAATGCGGCACAGTATTGGGTTGACGCCTGGAAGATGGCGAAAAATTTAGGATATGACATGACAGTTGCAGAATACCGGTTTCCGCCGAAGCTGCGTTCCTTCCACGACCGGCTGGTCGAACTGGACCAGCAAAGGCAGCTCATGGAGGAAGAGAAAAAGCGGGCCGCCGAAGCGCCTTTATGGGAAGAACAGTATCAGCGTCTCTCCCCTCTTGCATGGGAAAAGGAAGGTCTGCTCATCCGACCGGTACGGACCTGGCGGGAACTGGTGGACGAAGGTGCAAAACTTTCCCACTGTGTCGGCAGTTATGCAGACAGGGTAAAGCGCGGAGACACCCTCATTTTCTTCATCAGGAAGGCGGATGCCCCAGACGTCTCATATTATACTCTGAATCTGAGCCCCGAAGGGAGATTTATCCAGTGCCACGGATATGCAAACGACCGGTATACGCCAATCCCGGAAAACGTACGAAAATTCTGGGAGGAATGGATGGAAACCGTCTGCAGGAAGTTTTTCAAAAAAGCAAAAAAAGCCGCTGAACCGGCGGCATAAGCCCGGTGTCCGGGCTGACGTGTCGCCGCGGCCGTTTTACCCCGCGTCAGGCTTCGGTTGGCGCAGACAAGCTGCGCCCCTGGCGAAGGATTGCCCGATTTGAAAGGAGAATGTTACATGTTGGAATTGTCCATTTATGAAAGCCTTGCCGCCGATCAGCGACAGAACGCGGCAAAAGAGCTGCATGAGCGAATTATGGGAGATGCAAACCGGGTGGTGTTTGCTCTCTGCGACCTGGCAGAACACCTCAAAATCATGCGGGACTGCAAATTATATGCAGACCTGGGAATGAACACCTTTGAGGAATATGTGGAAAGCCGGGTGGGATTAAAGCAGCGGCAGGCCTACACCTACATATCCGCATATGAAAAGCTGGGGCGGACAGTCATGCAGGAGCAGAGCGGGCTTGGTATCACAAAGCTGAGCCTGCTGGCAGAGGTCAGCGGACCGGACAGGGCTGATTTTATCGAGGCTCATGATCTGGACGGAATGACCGTACAAGAGATCCGGGAGCTGGTGCAGAAAACCAAAGACCAGGGAGAGCAGCTGGGATTGCTGCAGACAGCCCTGGAGGAGGCGCAAAACCGGGAAGACGGCCTCAGAAAGCTGGCGGACAGTCGAAAAGCGGAAGCCGATGAACTCAGGCAGGACCTGAAAGACATGAAAAACAGGCCGGTGGAAGTGGCTGTTACGGAGATCAGCGCTGAGGATCGGGAAAAGCTCCGGGCGGAGCTGCAGGAAGAATTTGACCGGCAGCAGGAAAAGTCACGGAGGAAGTTGGAAAAGGCAGAGAAGGATGCTGAGAAGCTGAGAAAAGAGTTGGAACAGGCGAAATCCTCTGCGGAAGAGCTGGCAGAAGAAAAGGCATCGGAGAAAATTGCAGAAATCAAAGCCCAGGCCGAACAGGAAAAGCAGGAAATTATGGAACGGGCCAAAAAGGAAGCTGCACAGATGCAGGTGTCTGCAGATGCCGACATCCGGGAAGCCAACATCTTTTTCACGGCCTGGCAGGAGGCTCATCAAAAGCTTATCGATAAACTCCGGGAGATCGCCGGACATGATCCGGACAAAGCACAAAAGCTTTCCCAGCTGGCAGCGGCTACGGCTCAGCAGATGGAAGCTGGTTTTTCGTCTTGACAACAGGAGCGGGGTACGCTTATAATAATTATAGACCTAAAAATTGAATCCCTTGACATGGCGCAGTTTGCGTCTTTGGCATCCACTGATGAGTGGGATATCAAAGACCTAACTGCGCCTTTTTTCTGTTTTAGGGGGTGTTTGAGTGGCGCGGAAGAAGCCCGTAAAAGCCGGGCCAATAAAACCGCGGCTGACAAAATACGATACGATTGTGTTACCGCGGCTTGATGAGATCGAGGGAATGAGCCGGGAAGGGGTGCCGGAAGAGCAAATCGCAAAGGCGCTGGGAATCGCTTACTCCACCTTTTGTGAGTACAAAAAGAGATCGGAACTTTCGGAAGCCTTAAAAAAGAGCCGGGAGGCCGCCGACTATGCGGTGGAAAACGCTCTTTTTAAACGCTGCGTGGGCCACAAGGTCACTATCACCAAGCAGTTTAAGCTCAAAACCGTGGAATATGACCGGGAAACAGGCCGAAAAATTGCTGAAAAAGAGGTGCTGCAGGAGGCCGAAGAAGAACAATACATCCCGCCGGACACGGCAGCGCAGATCTTTTGGCTGACAAACCGCAGGAGCGACCGTTGGAAAAATAAGCAGGCAATTGACCAGGCCGGAGGTCTCGATATCAATCTGCGGATGGAGGGCACTGGAGGTCTCGATGAATGAAAAAAACCATTGATATCGTGATTCCTCAGCCAAATCCACGGCAAAAGGAGTTTTTTGCCTGCACAAACCGCTTTGTCGCATATGGCGGCGCCCGGGGTGGAGGGAAAAGCTGGGCTGCCAGGGTCAAGGCTGTCCTGCTGGCTTTTAACTTCCCGGGAATACAGATACTGCTGCTGCGGAGAACGCTGCCGGAACTGCGTGAAAACCATGTGATCCCGCTTTTGCAGTTACTGCAAGGGGCGGCCTTTTACCGAGACCAGAACAAGGAGTTTGTGTTCCCGAACAAAAGCCGGATAAAGCTGGGATACTGCGCCCGGGAAGCTGATGTCCTCCAATATCAGGGCCAGGCCTATGATGTGATCATCCTGGAAGAGGCTACCCAGTTTACAGAGTTCCAGTTTCAGGCCTTTACGGAGATTTCACGATCCTCCGGTTTGTGCCGGAAACCGTTCCCGCCCAGGATGTACTTTACCTGCAATCCCGGCGGAGTAGGGCATGGATGGGTCAAACGCCTCTTCATCTCCCGCCAATATCGCAAGGAGGAGCGGGCGGAAGATTATGCCTTTATCCCGGCAAAGGTATACGACAATCCATATCTCCTTTCCAACTCCCCGGATTATGTCAGGAACCTGGAAAACCTGCCGGAAAACCGGCGGCGGGCCATGCTGCTGGGAGACTGGGACGTCTTTGAGGGTCAATATTTTACAGAGTTTTCCCGGGATGTCCATGTGATTCGGCCTTTCCCGCTGCCAAAGCACTGGCGGCGGTATCGTACGATGGACTACGGGCTGGACATGCTGGCCTGTTACTGGATCGCCATGGATGAGCAGGGACGGGGATATGTATACCGGGAATTATACGAGCCGGAACTGGTGATCTCCCAGGCAGCAGAGCGGATCCTTTCCATGAGCGGGGAGCCGGTGGACGCCACCTTTGCCCCGCCGGACATGTGGAACCGGCGGCAAGACACCGGGCAAAGCGTTGCAGACCTGTTCGGGGAGCGGGGAATATGGCTGACCAGGGCCAGCAATGACCGCGCCCAGGGATGGATGGCGCTCCATGAATGGCTCCAGCCGGGAGAGGACGAAACAGGAGAGAAAATCGCACCGTTAAGAATCTTTGAAAACTGTCGCAACCTCATAGAGAGCATCCCGGCGCTGATACACGACAGCAAAAACCCCAATGACTGCGCCAAAGAGCCTCATGAGATCACCCACGGGCCGGATGCAATCCGGTATTTCGTTGCAGGTCGCCCGGCACCGGCAATGATTCCGGTGGATCGGGATGAGGATTACATAGACTACGACACCGGGCAGCAAAACTTTTTGAATTTTGGACACTAGGAGGACTTGATATGTTCGGACGAAAAAAGCGGATGATCGAAAGCTTGAAGCGGGAGCTGCTCTCCGAGATGAAAGCCCGGGAACGGGAGTATCAGAGGGCGGAACAGTTAACCACAGAGCTGAAAGATGTAAGAGAAAAGCTGGAAAAGCTGGAAAAGCTGGAAGGGAAAAAGGCTTTTATCGACCAGTTTTACAATCTCCTGACCTTTGACGGGCACAGACAGGAGGGCTGCAATGATTAAGACAGATCCCGCCTCAATACTTGCTGAGTATCACCAGGCACAGAGCTATAATACTGAGTGTAATGGAGGCAACCTCTATGAGCGGGTAAAGCAAAACGAGGACTTTTTTGTGGGGAACCAATGGGAAGGCGTCAATGCTCCTGATCTGGACAAGCCTGTGATGAACATCCTGAAACGTGTGATCTCCTATTTTGTATCCTCCATTGTTTCCGACGATGTGGGAGCGGAACTCACCCTTTTCGGCGGTATCGATGACCAGAGCCAGGCGGCTGTTAAAATCGTATCGGCACAGATAGCGGAAATCATTGAAAACACCAAGGCGAAAGCCAAAAACCGCGATATTATCCGCAATGCCGCGGTGGATGGTGATGCCTGCATCTACGTCAACTTTGACCCGGAGGCAGAAACCGGACAGATCGCCAAAGGAACCATCGAACTGGAAGTGCTGGACAACACCGACGTATACTTTGGCAATCCTCAGGTATGGGAGATACAGAGGCAGCCCTGGGTAATGATCCAGACCCGGAAGCTGGTGGAGGAGGCCAGAGAGGAAGCAAGGGCAAACGGCGTCCCGGAGAGCCGGATCGCCGGCATCGTATCCGATGAGGACCCCAACGGAATTAACACCGAATTGGAGCAGGGAAAGGTTACAGTCCTCACAAAGTTCTGGCGGCAGGATGGCGCTGTATGGTTTTGCAAAACTGCCGGGCAGGTGGTCATGAAGCCCCCTGAAAATACCGGATACCGCCTTTACCCTTTGGCCTGGATGAGCTGGGATAAAATCAAAAACTCATACCATGGTCAGGCGGCTGTTACCGGCCTGATCCCTAACCAGATTTTTATCAACAAGCTCTTTGCCATGTGCATGGAGCATGTGAAAAAGATGGCCTTTCCCAAGGTGATATACAACCGGCAGATATTCCCCAACGGTTATTCCAATCGAGTGGGGGAGGCGGTCGGAGTAAACGGCTCTCCGTCGGATGCCGTGGCAAAAGGCGTCGAAATGCCGGATATGTCCAGCCAGGTGATGGCACTGATCGACAAGGTCATGGAATACACCCGGGACACCATGGGCGCGTCAGACGCGGCTTTGGGCAACGTAAATCCAGACAACACCTCCGCGATTATCGCTGTGCAAAAGGCGTCTTCCATGCCCCTGGAGCTGCAGAGGATGGCCTTTTATCAGTTTGTGGAGGACTATATCCGCGTTTTTGTGGACGTCATGCGGGCAAGATACGGCCTGCGGGAAGTATCATACGAAAACGAAAACGGGGAAACGGTTTCCGGATACTTTGATTTTTCGGACATCGACCGGATGAGATGGAAACTAAACGTAAATATCGGAGCGTCCACCTACTGGTCTGAGATTATGCAGATGCAGACCCTTGATAATCTGATGGTCAAAAAGATCATTACCGATCCGGGACTGTATCTGGAGAGTATCCCCAGCCAGTACCTGCCCAACAAACAGAAGCTGCTGGCCCATGTCCGGGAACAGCAGCAGGCGGCTGAGGCTTTGCAGGCAGCTCAGGGAATGATGGCAGCACAGCCGTCAATGATGCAGTAAGGAGGGATCATGATGGACGTTTGTCCCAAGTGCCGCACCGAAACCGTTATTTCTGCCTCCGGAAGGGTGGGAGTAAAGGATGGGGAGCGGGTGAAAGTCTATGAGATACAGGATCTTCGGTGCAGAAATCCCAACTGCCCGGACTATGGAAAAAAAGTTGGAGAGCGGAAATGTCTGCTCTTTGAAGGGATACCGGAAGAACAACAGTAAATCCGGCCGGGGACACCAACCGGCCTATAAATAGGAGGTAGTATCATGCTTGAGGACACCAATCAGGCAACAGTAGAAAGTGCCGACACCGGCACACAGACAGCCGATGACAGCTTTGAGGATATCTTTGAGGCACCGGACACCACGGGCAACGAAGAACCACAAGGCGCAGAGGCGGAAGAATCCCAAAGCGAAGGACCGGAAGCTGCAGCACAGGAGGACACAGACTCTAAGGCTGCGGAAGAACAGCCGGCAAAAATCAAGGTCCGCCATCTGGGGCAGGATGTCGAACTGACTATGGAGCAGTTGATCGCCAACGCCCAGAAAGGCCTTGATTATGACCATGTTAGGCAGGAGCGGGACAGCCTCAGGCAGTCACCGGAAGTCGCGCTCATCGACCGGCTGGCAAAACAGGCGGGGATGAGCCGGGCCGACTACATCCAGGCAGTGGAGCAGCGGACCAGGGATCAGCAGATCGCGGCGGAGGTAAAACGCGGCGTCCCGGAAGATGTGGCGCGGCGTCTGCAGGCTTTGGAGGCAGACCGACGGGCGAGAGAAGAACAGGACAGGGCCAGACAGATCAAACAGGCCAGAAACCAGGACCTGATGGAATTTGTAAAGGCATATCCGGATGTTCAGGAGTTTCCTCCGGAAGTATTGGAAGATATCTCCAAAGGGCAGAAACCTTTGGCCGCATACCAGGCCTACGAAAACCGGCAGCTGAAAGCAAAGCTGGCTGCCCTTGAGAAAAACAACGACAACAGAAAAAAGACCGCCGGAAGCTTGAAGGGGTCCGGCACACCGGAGGATGCTGATGCGTTCCTCGCAGGATTTGACAGCGTTTGAGTTTACCCCTTCTTTCTCCGGCGGGAGAAAGGATGATTTGAATGGCTATCTATCTGCATGACAAGTATGCAGGCAAAATCGACAAGAAATTTACCCTCGAATCCATCGCCAAGGGCCGGTTTACCGGCAAGGTGGATTTTACAGGCGTCCGGACTGTCCGGATAATGACCCCTCAGACCGTGCCGCTGCAGCCTTATAAGCGCACCGGCTCAAACCGGTATGGCGATCCTGTGGAAATGCAGGACACCGTACAGGAGATGACCCTGACCAAGGATGAGGCCTTCTCCATGAGTGTGGACAAGGGTAACAACTCCGATCAGGGAGGTCTGAAGGCTGCAGGGAAAATGCTGGCCCTGGAAGTCCAGGAACAGTGTGTCCCCACCCTGGACAGATACGTCTTTAACCGCATTGCCAAATTGGCAGGCACAATCCATGGCAACAGTACCAAACTCACCAAGTCCAATATCTGCGAAGCAATCACCAACGGCGTGATCGCTTTGGACAACGCAGAAGCGCCTTCCGAAGGCAGAAGCCTGTTCCTGCCACCGGATAAGTATGCCATGCTGCGGATGTCTCCAGAGTTTATTGGGGTAGAAAGTCTGGCCAAGGAGAGTCTTTCCAAAGGCGTTGTCGGCGAATTTGCCGGTATGACAGTGGTAAAAGTACCGGTCGGACGCTGGCCCGCAAACGTTAACTTTATTATCGCTCACAAGGCTGCGGTCATTGTGGCCCAGAAGCTCAATGACACCAAGCTCCACCAGGATCCCCCCGGAATCTCCGGAAACCTCCTGGAAGGACGCATGTACTATGACTGCTTTGTTTTTGAACAGAAAGCCGGCGCAGTTTACGCGGAGGTGGATACATCCTCCAGCGCCGGATCCATTGTTGCTACGCCTGAAATTACCGCTGCAGGCGGCGCTATTAGTTGTTCCACTGGTTCCGCTACCATCTACTACACCACTGACGGCAGCGATCCGCGTTATTCCGCAAACCGCAAGACCGGTACGCAGGCCGATGTGACCGAAGAAGGAACTGTTGTAAAAGCCTATGCTGAAAAAGAAGGTTCATTCCCCTCTGCAGTCGCCGAAGCAGTTCTGACAGCATAATATCCCGAAAGGGGGCGCGTGTTTTAGGCGCGTCCCCTTTTTTCAAAAGGAGGTACCTATGACCGGAAGCGATATTTACAACGCGGCTCTGGCACTGACAGGAGAACCCCCAACCTCTCAGGGGGACTACGATAACGCGGTGGTATTGGGCCTTTTGAATATCATCATCTGCGAAGTCTTCCCTTATAACAACATCCGGCGGGAAGCAGCAGGAATGAAGCCCCTTGACACGATCCCTACATTGGTGGCAATGGATGATTCCCCAGGATATGAGACTGTTTTTGAGCGGGAATGTATGCCTTACGGTTTGGCAGCCCATCTGATGCTGTCCGATGACGAAACCGGAAAGGCACAGTTTTTTAATCAGAAGTATGAATATTCACGGGAAACACTGGCCTCTGCGGTGCTGGGAGAAGTCAAAGATGTATACGGAGAGGATGAAGAATAATGGCAAAGGAAACCAGTATCCCCAGCGCAGGACCTGCCAGAAATGTCCTCAATGTATCATATCTGCGTGGCGTCGATCTCCACAACTCCCCTACAAACGTCGACCTTTCCCGCAGCCCGGACGCGCCTAATATGATCCGCGACGTCCCGGGAAAAGTCCGGAAAAGGATGGGGTACGAATTGCAGGCTTCCATGTCCGGCAGGATTAACGGCGCCTGGCTGCTGGATACCGTCCATGGGGAGAAAAAGCTCATCCATGCCGGCACTGCGCTGTATGAGCTGACGGAGGACGGGCCTGTGTCCGTGTACACCCAAATGTCGGATCACCGCTCCACCGGCTGGCAGATCGGCGGAAAGCTCTATCTGCTGGATGGAACCCATTTTTTAAAATACGGCCCGGAAGAAGATGAGGATGGGCAGGTCTCCTGGAAAATCGCGGAAGTCAGCCAAAACGCTTATGTTCCCACCGTCATTATTAATCGGGATCCCTCAGGGGGTGGGACTGCCTATGAGCCGGTAAACATGCTGTCGGATAAATGGATCGATTCCTTCCTTTCAGACGGCAGCTCCACTGAATATCAGCTCTCATTCGGGGATCTGGATGATACACCCGTGACTGGACAACAGCTGCAGGAAGATGGATCATGGAAAGATTTGACGGAAAATACAGATTTTACAGTTGACCGTAAAACCGGAAAAGTCACATTTAAGTCGGCCCCTGGTAAAAGCCCTGTTACAGGGCAGGATAACATCAAGCTGACCGCCTCAAAAGACCGCAGCGAATCCCGGGAGAAAATCGAACACTGTACGGTCTCTACCCTTTTCGGGGTGGCGGGAGCCTCGGACAGGCTGTTTCTGACCGGTAACAACCAATGGCCAAACTATGACTGGTACAGCCAGATGAATGACCCCACCTTTTTCGGTGATACCTGGTATTCCATGCTGGGGCAGGATTCTTCAAAGATTGTTGGATACTCTGTTGTGGGGGACAGGCTGGCAGCCCACAAGGACCGGGCTGAAGATGGCCGGAACGTATTTTTAAGGACCGGGCAGCTCACTGACGGGAAAGCTGCTTTCCCGGTAACCGGAGCCTTGCAGGGAGAAGGAGCTGCTTCCTCCTATTCTTTCGGCTATCTGGGGACAGAACCGCTGTTCCTGACGCCTTTGGGAGTTTATGCCATATCTCCTACGGATATCACCGGAGAGAGGTACACCCAAAGCCGGAGCTTCTATATCAATCCGGCTATTCTGGAAGCCGGGGATCTTTCTGACGCTTTTGCATTCGTCTACAAAGACTTTTATCTGCTGGCATTGGGAAGCAAAATCTTTATCTTGGATGGGTTGCAGAAAACATACGAGCGGGGTACCCCGTACTCATCCTATCAGTATGAGTGCTATGTCTGGAATGTCGCAGCACGGGTTCTATGGGAATGGGATGGCGCCCTTTGGTTTGGAACAACTGACGGGAAAGTCTTCCGCTTTTTTACTGACCCCACCTCAGGCATGAGCTATTCTGACGACGGACAAGCCATTACAGCATGGTGGGATATGGCAGACTTTGACGGAAACTCCTTTTATCGGAACAAAACCATCCGTATGTTTTGTATGCGGCTGGCCGCAGCTCCGGCAACCAGTGTGGTCTTAAAGGCGCAGGTGCGGGGCATTTGGACGGAACTGCGCCGTGTGATGAGTAAGGCACGGTATTTTGTTTTCTCAGAAATCACTTTTTCTAAATTCACCTTTTCCACCGATACGACGCCTAAAACCATCGTCCAGAAGATCAAGGTGAAAAAGGTGGATAAGACCCGCTTTCGACTGGAAAACCGGGAAAAGAATGAGCCGTTTGGAATCTATGAAATCTCTCTTGAGTTTACAGAGAGCGGGAGATATAAACGTTAGGAGGGAAAGCCTGTGTTTGATAAAATTACCGGTGCCGATCTATCAGGGAAAGGCGTGATCGGGCTGCCGGATACCCCAGAACTTTCCGCTGCAGAAATGCAGCAGAAATTTGAGGAAACTGCCCGGAGCGTAATCATTCCAAAATTTAATAGCCTGATTGATGCCTTGGGAGAAGCGGATGCGGCTGGACAAATCGGGGCACAGCCTGCGGAGGGACTGGAGGGACAGACCGTTCAGGATCAGCTGGAGGCGTTGCTGGTCCTTTTACAGAAAAGGGTCGAATCCGGCGATATTAAAAAAATAAGAGTAAATAAAGATAATCAGCTTGAAGTGAGCTATGACGGTGAGAGCTTTGAAGCTACAGGTTCCAGCGGTCACCTGATTATAGACTCGAATGGACACGAAATGCCTCAGCGTGGAAGGCTGAAGCTGCAAAACGGAACCGTAACGGATGATCCAGAAGGAAATACCACTGTTTTAAACGGCATTCCCGGTCCTAAAGGGGATACCGGCCCCCAGGGAGTTCAGGGAATCCAAGGTCCAGAAGGCAGAATCTATATTCCAGCAGTAGCAGAGAACGGAGATATTACCTGGACTGTCGCAGTATATAGTGGAAATATTCCAGCAGCGCGGAATATCCGCGGGCCCCAGGGCGTTCAGGGTGTCCAAGGCCTGCAGGGACCTCAAGGCCTCACTGGTCCCCAGGGAATACAGGGCTCCACAGGCATCCAGGGGCCGAAGGGAGATGCGGGAGATGTTGGCCCCGCCGGTCCTCAAGGTATCCAAGGACCCACCGGTGAACAAGGTCCCGCCGGAGAAACTGGCCCTGCTGGTCCCGCCGGTCCTCAGGGAATCCAGGGCCCCGCAGGTATCCAGGGTCCAAAGGGGGATACAGGCGGAGTAGGCCCCGCCGGCCCTCAGGGAATTCAAGGTGAAATCGGTCCCAGAGGACCACAAGGCCCCAAGGGGGATTCCGGCGAGAGTTTTTCTGTTCTGGGAATTTATGATACCCTTTCTGCACTCACTGCCGCACACCCCACCGGCCAACCGGGCGACGCCTGGGCTGTCGGAACCTCAGACGCCAATACTATCTACCTTTGGGATGTGGACACCGGCGAATGGAAGAACGTTGGACCATTGATGGGTCCTCCTGGTCCCCAAGGAGAAACCGGTCCTGCGGGTCCGCAGGGGCAGACTGGCCCGGAAGGCCCTCAGGGTGAAACTGGGCCTCAGGGCCCTCAGGGTCCCAAGGGGGAACAGGGTGAACAAGGTATCCAGGGTCCTCAGGGTGAACCCGGACCTCAGGGAATACAAGGCCCGAAAGGCGAACAGGGGGAACAGGGCGTTCCTGGTCCTCAGGGGGAAGTCGGTCCCCAGGGTCCACAAGGCCCGAAAGGCGAACAAGGAATCCAGGGGATCCAAGGGCCAAAGGGCGAACAGGGGATTCAAGGTATTCAGGGTCCGGAAGGTCCTCAGGGCGTTCAAGGTATCCCCGGGAGGGACGGCCTTACAACGAAGGTCAACGGCGTGGAGCAGGTAAACGGAGAGATTACCTTGCACCCGGAAGATCTGGGTGCCGCTGCTGCAACAGATTTGACATCCCACACTGAAAACGGGAATATCCATGTGACGGCTTCCGACAAGCAGAAATGGAATGGATACAAAACCGTTATCCCTCTCACCCACCAAAAGAGCAGCAATGTTCATCAGCTTACCGGTCTGACCAGTGTTACTGGTACTGTTTCCTGCGTTTTCACGGCGACGGCAGCCTTTTCCGCTGGCGATACCTTTACAGTAGACAGTACGCCTTACACCATCCAGCTCTCAAACGGAGAATCCGCTGAAGATAATCTTTTTGTCTCTGGCGCAGCTGTTTCCATTATCGTCGATACCGGAGCCAAAAAGGTAAATTTTAAGAGCGGCGGGGGCTTATCCGCAAGTAAACTGGCCCTCGCCACAGCAGCGGCGGCAGATGTGTTGTCAGGGAAAACTTTCTATGCAGGGGACAAAGAGATCAAAACCGGATCCTTACAAAAGGGACGTACGAGAGTTAGCGGAAGTGTTACGGTAGACACTGATTACACAACAATGAAAAAAACTGTTACCCTTTCAGGAACCATCCGAACGTTAATAGGAACATATTCTGCGTGGTCCCAATCAACGATGTATTATTGTTTTTTTGATAAAACAATAAATATAACGACAAATCCGCATGGTTATGAATACCCAAAACTTACAGTATCTGGAAATACATTTACGGTTGATAATTCTCGTGGGGACTTAAATTATACTCTTCAATACATAGCTTACTGTGATTAAGGAGGAATACTATGAACACATTTATCGTTTATGATGAAAATGGGAAAGTGATTTTAACACAGGTTGGTGGTATTTTTCCATCCGAAGTTTTTTCTAAAACAGAGGATATTCCTGACGGGAAAGAAGTGTCTAGTGTAAATGTTGAGACAGGAGAAGTGGTACTTCGAGATATTCCTCAGTCGGAAACAGAAAAAAGGTTGGAAGAATTAGAAGCACAAGTTGCAGCTCTTACCGGAACGGAGGAATGAAAATGACACTGAATGATAAAATCGAACGTGCGAAACAACTGCGGACAATGGCAATGATAAACGCGGAAGCTTTGGAAGATGCCAAAGCAGCCACAGTTCTAACTCTCTATCCGATATGGGTTGCGGGAGAAAATGTAGAACCCGGGGATCGAAGATATTATGAGCCGGACGGAAAGTTGTATAAGTGCAGACAAGCGCATACTACGCAAGCAGATTGGACACCGGATAAAACTCCTGCACTTTGGTCAGTAATCAATGTTTCCAATGATGGAAGCATAGA
>CALXBD010000076.1 GCA_944386445.1 uncultured Clostridia bacterium | reverse complement strand
ACTCACTAGACGACTTCGCAAAACAGCTTGCTATCCACAACCGTCGCTCCAACAATTTCCCTATGAGGCCCCTCCATTGGCTTTCTCCTTTAGAGTTCTCTGTCCAATATCTTTGACAATCCTACATGAAGCAATAATATAATCGTTTTTACGCCTTTTAGACATTCACGAACCGAAACGGATGGGCGTCGTGTCAGGCGTCAGCTTTTCGAAGCGGTATCCCAAGTTGCGATAGTAATCGGCCAGCAGGCGGATACAATCCGGTGCCGTCGTCCGGATCGTATCGTCATGCATAAGGATGAGAATCCTCGATTTATCGCCGGCACTCTTTATAATATTCTGAAACATCTCTTCAGCGGGGGTAGCCTTAGCGCCGTCGTCTTTGGCAATGGCATTCCAATCGAACCAGACATTTCCAGCTTTCTCCATCCGTTCTTTGATTTCCTGCAAGACGGCAGCAGAGGCATGCCGGTTATTACTGCCTCCGGGAAACCGAAAGATAGAAGGCCGGACACCAACAATATTCTCCAAATGGTCCGATAACCTCTGAAAATCTGCCAGATATGCGTCTGCGCTCTCATAGATTTCCCCGTACCGATGGGAATAAGAGTGGATTCCGAGGGCGTGTCCTTCATCCAAAATACGGCGGTAAAGGTCTTTTCCCCGCTGGGTTGTAGCGCCAATCACAAAAAACGTGGCAGGAATATTTTCTTCCTGCAGCACGTCCAAAATTTGGGCAGTAACAACAGACGGTCCGTCATCAAAGGTCAAATAAACTACCTTGTCCGCATCTTCACCGGAGGGGATCTCCCCCTCCAGCGTTTCGGCGGCGCTGTCAGACGGAGGCGGCGAGACCGTTTCCTTCGGTTCCGCCAAAGCCCGCACTCCCATGGCCACCAAATTTCCGGCGATAGCGGCAACAAGCAGCAATGCCACCAACCCATAGAGCAGATTCTGAAGCCGGAACGACTTAATAAACATAATTCACACATCCCTTCCGTCAGTGCTGCCTTACAGCCTATGCGGAAAGGAAGCGGTTCATTCCGGAGGATTTGTCCCGGAATTCTCCTGGGCGGTCAGGAAATATCGCAGACCGGTATAACGAAGGTTTCGGACATGGTTCCTGACCATAAATTCCACCCTTCCTGCCGAACCAACCAGTACCAGCAGCTTTTTAGCCCGAGTAACTGCCGTATACAGAAGATTTCGGAAATAGAGCTTGTCATATCCGCCTGTCACCGGCAAAACTACGGCATCATATTCGCTGCCCTGACTCTTGTGAATGGTAATCGCGTAAGCCAGTTCCAGATCCATTGCCATTTCAAAAGGATAGTCGCACACTCTGCCATCGAAATCAATGGTAATTACGGCAGAGGAATTGTCGATGGAACGGATGAGACCGATATCACCATTAAAAATCCCCATTCCCTTTTCCCCGGACTTATTCCATTCCAGATCGTAGTTATTCCGGTTCTGCAGAATCTTGTCCCCCTCCCGGAAAGTACAGAGGATTCCTTTATGTTCCTTTTTGTCCGGCGAAGGAGGATTCAGTTTTTCCTGCAGCCGGGCGTTTAAGTCATTGACACCTGCCACGCCTTTACGCTGCGGGGCCAGGACCTGGATATCCGACAGCGGTGAGTAGCCATAACTGCGCGGCAGCCGCTCCGCTGCCAATTCTACAACAGTCCGTGCAGCCGCTTCCCCGCCGGGCCTGGACAGGAAAAAGAAATCCCGATTTTTGACAGTCAAATCCGGCATTTCCCCCCGGATGATCCGGTGTGCATTGGTAACAATCAGGCTTTCCGCCGCCTGACGAAAGATCTGCTTTAGTTCCACCGTAGGAACTCTTCCGCTGGCAATCAGATCTCTGAGGACGTTTCCGGGGCCTACCGAAGGCAGCTGATTGAAATCTCCTACCAAAATCAGCCGGCAGCCAGGCCGAATTCCCCGCAGGAGGGACTCAAACAGTTCCACATCTACCATAGACATTTCATCAATGACCACGCCATCGACATCCAAAGGATTCTGCTCATTATGCAGGAACTTGGAACGGCTTTCATCGGAAAAATCCACCTCCAGCAGCCGGTGGATCGTTTTGGCCTCATGGCCGGTCACCTCTGAAACGCGCATGGCAGCCCGACCGGTAGGAGCGGCGATTGCCAGCTTCAGGCCCTCAGATTCCAACAGATCAATGATAGCATTCAGCGTGGTTGTTTTCCCTGTACCGGGACCGCCGGTTAAGATCAGGATACTTCTGGAAAGGGCCTCCCGAATTGCCTGGCGCTGCAGTGCTTCATAGGTAATCCCTTTCTGCTCTTCCGCCCTCCGGATCATATCATCCACATCGCGGGTTTCGAAAAAGCGGTTGCGGAGCATCAGCTCGATTCGAAAGGCAATATAAGCTTCCGCATCATAAAACCCTGGAAGGAAGAGAAAATCCTTCCCTTTTCGGGACATTGCCCGCAGTTCTCCGGCCTCCAGCCGGTTATCGATCTCAATCTCAACTGGATCTTCTCCCAGTCCGATCAACTGCCGCGCCAGCTCGGAAACCTTTTCCCGAACCAGGCAGGTGTGGCCATTCCGGAGATTGTAACGCAGCACGTGGGTGATCGCAGCAAAAATCCGTTCCGGACTTTGCCGGTCCATGCCCAAAGCATCTGCCATACGGTCAGCCACAGAAAAATCTGCCCGGATATCCTCCCCGCAAAGAAGGTATGGATTTTGTTTCAGCAGGTCCACCGACAGCGGCCCCCACTTTTTATATACCCGGACGCTCAAATTGGAACCCAGTCCAAATCTGGAGAGAAAAATCATAGCAGTCCGCATTCCAAAGAGCCGGTTAAAGTCCTGTACCAGGGCGTCGGCCTTTTTAGGAGAAATTCCCTTCACTTCCGCCAGCCGGGAGGGATCCTTCTCCAAGACATCCAGCGTATTATCTCCGAAAGTGTCCACGATCCGCCCTGCCAGGGCGGCGCCGATTCCCTTGACAGCGCCGGAAGCCAGGTATTTACGGATGGCATCAGCTGTTTCGGGAAGGCTCCTTTCAAAAACAGAAACCTTAAATTGATATCCAAATTTCGGATGAGCAGTATAGCAGCCTGTCAAAGTCAGCGTCTTGCCGGTAGAAACGCCTGTTAATTCTCCTACCGCGCATACCAGCTCTTCCCCGGTATCCAGTTCAATCACCGCAAACCCGGTAGACTCATTCTGAAAAATCACTTCATCCACTGTGCCGCGAATTTGAACCAATTCCTGTTCCGACATACTGCTCCCCCTTAAACAACCGCAGGGACGCCGACATCGGCGTCCCTGAAACGCTTATTCTTCTTTACTTGTTCCTGCCTTTCCTACAGGCAGCAATCCTTTTAGCGCCATTCCCAAATCCTTCTCAGCACACAGCCGAACTCCTCCAAAACGGAGCGCCACCTGCCTTGCCTCAGGTTCCAAGCCCTGATCCACCACCAGGATCCAGCCTGAAGGAAAATCTCCGCCGGACAAATGAGATTTCACCTGCCGCAGCAGCTGCTCCAACTGTCCGGCGCGGCCGGCGGCCGGAATTAGTGCAACCATTACAGCTTTTGCTTTTTTCAAAGGCCGACTCCGGAAAAGCTGAAAACAGACCTCAGCCGTAACCCAGATCAGCAATCCGACCAGCAATCCCGCCCAAAAATATTCACCCATACCGTCACCCTTTCGCATAAGCTCCGCCAAGGCGGGCATACCCCAGTTTATGAACAACCAGCCAAAAGGGTTCCGATTTGATAGTTTCACACAGCTTTCAGCCCAAACGGGTTACAGTTGAATTCATTTTACTGCCCCGGATCACATTAATCAGCATACCTGCTCCCGCAGCACCCGTAAACAGCCACCCTATCAACAGATCACGAATAAAGCTTCCTGCAAGGCCATTGACCTCTATCACCGCGGGGACGGCGCCAAGGCACTGGAAAATATTAAAGCCATCCTCCTGATACACTTTAAATATTTCAATGCCGTAGCACAGATACAGAGAGGCGAACACCATAATCAACGAAAGCACAGCAACCGCTATTGCCCCCTTACGATCCATGCAGCCTCCAAGTTTCTCATAACCTTTCAGTGCACAAAAGAGCAAAAGCAATCCTACAAATCCCGAAATATATCCCAGCTGGAACACCAAAACCCATGCGGCAACTCCGATCAGAGAGGCTAAGAACGCACCCAGCAATCCCATCGGCAGGTTACTGATGACCTTCATCTGGCTTGCGGCCATTTCCTGCAGACGTGCCTGAGCATTGGCTGCACATTCATCGCAGAGAAACTGGCAGCTACCTTTCAGGGCATATACTCCTACAGCTTCTGTAGTTCCGCATTCCATACAACATGAGACGAATCCATATTGTTGGAAGTATCCAATCACAGCTTGAAAAATTCTTTGGAATGCAGCCAATGTTTTGGAATATCCCTTCATTTTCACGGCGATATAAAGAGCATATCCTTCCGCCATAACACCTGCGATTTGCTTGTCCTGAGCTTTCAGCTGTCCCAAAAAATTTTGGGGCAGCAATGCAGGAACCCCTTGGCTAGGCCGCGCAGGGAAGGTCAGGTAATACATCCGCTGGCTTGTATTTTCCACTGCAGAAATCATATATCCTGCCTGATTGCCGAAAAGAACCGCACTTTCAGGATTAACCGTGAAACCAAATGCGGCAGCAAGCTGTTTCCCCATTGACGAAATCATGGCTATCACCTTTCATCATTAGTCTTTGATTGCCTCCAAAAGCTCCTGTGTACGGTTAGTTTTTTCCCAAGTAACATTCAGATCTTCGCGGCCCATATGGCCGTATTTGGCCAACTGGCGGTAGATTGGTCTTCTCAGATCCAGCTGATTAATGATTGAGGTGGGCCGGAGGTCAAAAACTTTCTGAACTGCCTCAGCAATCTTGTCATCCGGATAGGTGCCGGTGCCGAAAGTATCCACCAATACTGACACAGGACGCGCAACGCCAATGGCATAGGCCAGCTGGACTTCACATTTCCGTGCAAGGCCGGCAGCTACAACATTTTTTGCTACCCAGCGAGCCGCATAAGCCGCCGAACGGTCCACTTTAGTAGGATCCTTGCCGGAGAAAGCGCCGCCGCCGTGACGGGCATATCCGCCGTAAGTATCAACAATGATTTTCCGCCCGGTAAGACCGCTGTCGCCTGCAGGTCCGCCGATTACAAAACGACCTGTAGGATTCACGAAATAACGGGTTTTATCATCCAACAGTTCCGCGGGAATGACCGGCTTAATCACGTATTCCAGAATATCTCTGCGGATTTGTTCCAGAGACGCCTCTTCTGCATGCTGCGTAGAAACCACAATCGTATCCACACGCACCGGCCGGTCATCTTCATATTCAATTGTAACCTGCGTCTTCCCGTCCGGACGAAGATAGGAAAGAGTTCCCTCCTTCCGCACCTGAGTAAGACGGCGAGCCATAGCATGTGCCAACGAAATCGGCAGCGGCATTAATTCAGGGGTTTCATCGCAGGCGAAGCCAAACATCATTCCCTGGTCGCCGGCGCCGTTTTCATCTGCATCGACCCCGTTCTTAGATTCCAGCGCTTTATCTACGCCCATAGCGATATCCCCGGACTGCTCATGGATCGAACTCAGGACAGCACAGGTATAGCCGTCAAAGCCGTATTTTGCCCGGTCATAACCGATATCGATGACCACATCCCGGACGATTTTGGGAATATCCACATAACAATTGGTGGAAATCTCCCCCATGACCATCACCATACCGGTGGTACAGCAAGTCTCACAGGCAACACGCCCCTGAGGATCCTGCTCTAAAATTGCATCCAATACTGCGTCAGAAATCTGATCGCAGATCTTATCAGGATGTCCTTCTGTAACAGATTCGGATGAAAACAAATATCTGGACATTGCGTCCCTTCCTTTCTTTGTGCGCAGGGCACATCGTAATCAGTGTGCGGAGCGGGTCGCGCCTGTCCCCATCCGCACAGGGGGCAGGCCGGCAGGAAAGACGCCAGTACAACAAAAAAAGCGCCCGGCATCGAGCGCTTACAGTTTTGTGTCAAACCTCATCTCTCGACTGCGTCGCAGGAATTGGCACCTTACCGGAATCGGTAGGTTGTCGTGGCTTCACAGGTCCTGTATCCTCCGCCACTCTTGATAAGGTAATTATCAATTTTATTGTAACGGATTTACGGACTGCTGTCAAGGGGCGAGGCTGACTGAAATACAGCCATAGACTTTAAAAGAAACAGTGATTTTGCCGGATTTTCTGCCGAAAAGGCAAAATTAATCGCCTTAATTCCAAAACAAATATTTTTTCTATTGACTTTTGGACGCAATACTTTTACAATAAAGATAACCTGTTCTGCTGTAAAATGATGTGGATTAGGAAAAATGCTGAAAAGGATAACCACAAATATGAATATACTTATTGTCGGTTGCGGAAGAGTGGGATCAGAATTAGCCGGCGTACTCAGCCGGGAAGGCCACGATATTTCGATTGTCGACCGTAATGCAGATTCGTTTAGCCTTCTCCCGGAGGATTTTACCGGATATTGTACCGCAGGTGTGCCAATCGATCAGGATGTGCTCCGTCAAGCAGGGATCGAAAA
Source organism: uncultured Clostridia bacterium (assembly GCA_944386445.1). Taxonomy (GTDB): domain Bacteria; phylum Bacillota; class Clostridia; order Oscillospirales; family Ruminococcaceae; genus Merdivicinus. Next base: position 13,443 of record CALXBD010000076.1, on the reverse strand, counting down.
CTGTGACGCCGTGGCCGCTGTTAGCCCGGATGACAATGTAAATATTATGGTGTGCCAGCTGGCACGTGAACTGTTCCATGTGGACCATATTGTCGCACGAATCAATGATCCCGGACGGGAAAATGTCTTCAGCCACTTCGGACTTCGTACAATTTGTCCTACTAATATTGCTGTGGACAGTTTGAAGGGGATCCTGCTTCCTGAGGAACATCAACAGGTACGTTTCGGCGCCCGAACGGCCAGCTTTCGAACCTTTGATGTCCCGAAACGCCTGTATGGCGCATCAACCGAAGAGTTGGATGCGGGAACCGAGGAATGCCTATTTGCAGTCCACAGAGCCGATGATTCGTTTCACTTACTGGCAAACGGCCCTGTAACCTTAAAAGCCGGAGATCGACTGGTCGTTTGCAGTATGATCGATTAGAGGAGTGTGTTGATGAAAATTGTGATCGTGGGAGGCGGCTCCGTAGGATACTATTTGGCAAAAACCTTAATGGAGCATAATCATGAGCCGTCTATCATAGAAAAAACCCAAACAGTTTGTACAAGACTGGCGGATGAATTGGATATCCCCGTTATCCAGGGAGATGGAACCACAATAGAGGGCCTGCGAGACGCCGGTTGTGACCGCGCTGATGCATTGGTAGCTGTAACAGGCCGTGATGAAGAGAATTTGATAGCCTGCCAGCTGGCAAAGTTGGAATTTCACGTCCACAGGACGGTTGCGAAGGCGAATAACCCTAAAAACGCCTCTGTTATGAGCAGTTTGGGGGTAGATATTACAGTATCAAGTATCGATTTTATCTCACGGATGATTGAGCGGGAAGTGGATATTTCCACGATCAAGCATGTGGTATCTTTAAATCAGGGGAAAGCTTCAATCAGTGAAATTTTACTGCCGGATGATTTTAAATACTCAGGCCGGCAGCTGGCTGATATCCGCTTGCCGGAACAATCCGTTATCGTAATGGTGGAACGCGGCGGAGAAGCAATTGTTCCTCGAGGCAGTACACATATTTATTCCGGAGATAAGCTGTTGATTGTGGCTAAAGACGAGGCGCTGCATGCCGTTAAAGAAAAATTAAAGCTCACCGATTGAGGAGGATTGCAAATGATCAGTGCAAAAGGACAGCTAATTTATGACTATATACGCGACTGTATCCTGAATCACAATTTTTCCCCAACTGTGAGAGAAATCGGCGAAGAAGTGGGGATCAAGTCGACCTCTACTGTTCATTATTATTTAAAGGAACTGGTGGATGAGGGATATATCGTTAAGGATGATCTGAAAAAGAGGACCATCAAGCTGCCAGGTAACAGTCCCTTTGCCGTGCCGCTGCTGGGAACCGTAACAGCAGGACTTCCGATCACGGCAATTGAAGAGATTGAAGAATATATCCCGGTTCCTAATCTGACGGGGAATCCTGAAGACTTTTTTGCCCTGCATGTACGGGGCGAAAGTATGAAAAATGCGGGAATTCTGGATGGAGATATCGTCGTCGTAAGGAAAACGCCGGTTTGCCGGAACGGGGATATCGTTGTGGCCTTGATCGATGACGAAGCAACTGTGAAACGTTTTTATAAAGAAGACGGCCATTTCCGCCTGATGCCGGAAAATCCGGATTTTGATCCGATTATCGTTGAGGAATTAACTATTTTAGGCAAAGTCGCAGCTTTGATACGAAATTATTGAGCGGTGGGAAAGGATTGAACGTCCTTTCCCATTTTCGGTTGAAAGGCGGAACAGAATGAATTGGCGCGACAGGATATGGCAGATATTATTTCCGAAACAATGCCCGTTTTGCGGGAAAAATATCCGGTGGGAATCCCGGTGCTGTGACGCTTGTGCCGAAATGCTGCAGAAAGTAAAATTCCAAAGCGGCAGCATCAAGGAAACTTATCCTCTGGCGGGAATATTTCCGGTATTCGCCTATCAGGATGGAGTTGCTTACGCGATCCGGCGAATGAAATTCCATAACCATCCAGCGATTGCCCGCCATTTGGCAGTGTATGCAGCAGAAATTCTGCCGGAGGATATCTATTTTGATGCAATTGTGCCGATTCCCATGCGGCAAAGAAACATCTGGAAAAGAGGATATAATCAGGCGGCATTGCTCGCAAAATTCATATCGCAAAACAGTTCCATACCGATAAAAGAAATGCTTGTAAAGGTCAGGAAAACCCGGCCCCAGCATACCTTGAATGCCAGAGAGCGAAGGAGAAATCTGGAAGGCGCTTATGCCCTTTCAAAAACCGCGGAAGTATCCGGACAGACCTTGCTGCTTTGCGACGATGTCGTCACAACCGGTTCAACTTTGCGTGAAGCGGCAAAAGTGTTGTTAAACGGCGGTGCAAAGACTGTGTATGCCGTTGTGATCGCTGCCGCAGGCGTGGAGGATGAAAATCTGGTCACGGATTTGTAACCGGATTTCGGTTGAAAAGGCAGGCCGATTTGTAGTATAATACGTGGTAGATTACGAAAAAACTGGATGCTGCATAAAACTGAGCATTTGACTTAAAGGAGGATTATTATGGCGGGAGTAGATTTGGGTATCGATTTGGGGACTACAAAGATAATTGTATACCGTCGGGGAAAAGGAATCGTTTTGGAGGAACCAAGCGTTGTAGCATATAATGTCCGTTCCGAACAGGTGGTGGCTGTGGGGCACGAAGCGCTGGCTATGCTGGGAAAAACGCCGGCATATATCCAGACGGAATGTCCTATTCGTGATGGGGTTATTTCTAATCATTTGTATACGGAATACCTGGTCAAAGAATTTGTACGGAAGGTGACGAAAAGCTTTCTGATCAAGCCGCGAATTGCCATCTGTATTCCATCTGCAATAACACCTGTCGAAGCACGTGCTGTGGTGGAAGCCGCTATGAGCGCTGGTGCGCGAAAAGTTTACTTAGTCGATGAACCGCTGGCAGCTGCTATGGGTGCTGGCATTGATGTGACTGCTCCCAGCGGCCATATGATGGTAGACTGTGGCGGCGGGACAACAGATATTGCTGTTATTTCACTGGGAGGAATTGTCACTGCGGATTCTTTGCGGGTAGCCGGAAATACTTTTGACGAAGCCATTATTAAATATATCCAATCCCGATATAAGCTGGCAATCGGAAGCAAAGTCGCTGAAAAACTGAAAAAAGAAATCGGATGTGTCTTCAATCCTAAAGAGGATGTGATGTCATCTGTAAAGGGAAGAAATCTATTAACGGGATACCCGGAACAAGTCACCATTACACAGACGGAACTTTTTGATGTCCTGCGGCCTTATGCGGATGAGATCGTAGCTTCTGTCAGAAATGTTCTGGAACGGACTCCCCCGGAATTGATCGGTGATATCCATGACAATGGAATTGTAATGACCGGAGGCACCTCGTTGCTGCGAGGGTTGGATCAATTGATTCAGGAAAACACTGGGGTGGAAACCCGTGTGGCGGAAGATCCGATTCTGTGTGTTGGAATCGGGACAGGGAAATCCTTTGAACAGATGGATGAATTGAAGGAAGGATTCCAGAATGCCGCTACTTACAGCCATTGAGGGGAAACGATGAGAATTGTTGTAATAGACGGCCAGGGCGGTGGAATCGGACGCATGTTGGTCGAACAGCTGCGCACTGCTCTGCCGGACGCGTTTTTGATTGGTGTCGGAACCAACTCCGCGGCTACTTCGGCGATGCTGAAAGCTGGGGCTAATGCAGGGGCTACCGGCGAAAACGCGGTGATTTATAACAGCAACCGTGCGGATATCATTGCCGGTCCGGCAGGAATTTTGCTGGCAAACGCCATGTTCGGTGAGATTTCACCGGGAATGGCCCATGCAGTGTCGGATAGCCCTGCAACAAAGGTTCTGATTCCGATTCAGAAGTGCCATCTGCAAATGGCAGGTGTGACAGAATTGCCACTGGCTGGTTATTTGGAGGATGCTGTTGCACGAATTTGTCAACTATACAAATCATCCGATTAAGAGAGAAGCGGTTCCGGACAACAAGATATGTCCGGAACCGCTTCTTATTTTTCCAAATGATCGAGAACATTATTTTGCGGATGGCCGTCTAAAAACGCAAAGAAATTATCGGCTGTAATCTGCAGCAGTCTCGCCCTAGTCTCCCGAGGACCCCAAGATACATGGGGTGTTACAATACACTGGGGATGCCGCACCAGAGGATCTTCCAAACCTGCCGGTTCGTGGGCAAAAACATCAACCCCTGCAGCGGAAAGCTGCCCGCTGTCCAGTGCCTCCGCAACATCCTGACCATTCAAGATAGCCCCCCGGGCAGTATTCAGCAGGATTGCACCCGGCTTCACCCGACGCAGAAAATCCCGATTCACCATGCCCCTCGTCTCATCCGTCAGCGGACAATGAATCGATAGCACATCGCTTTCCCGGCAAAGGGTATCCAAATCTGTCATCGGGACAACTTCCGTTCCAGAAGGATGTCTCCGAAAGCCCAGCACCCTCATTCCCAGCGCCTGGCAGACGCTGCCGAATGCCTTCCCGATACCACCGTAACCCAAGATTCCCACCGTTTTCCCCGCAAGCTCCATCATGGGGACAGCAGTAACCCCGGGATCTCCCGGCAATTGCCATTTTCCGGCTTTCATATAAGCCGAAAACTCCGCAACCCGATTTGTTACTGCCAGAAGAAGCGCCAGTGTATGCTGCGCAACTGCCTGAGAAGAGTACTCCGGCACATTGCACACAGTAACTCCATGTTCTTTTGCCGCTTTCAGATCGATAATATTATAACCGGTGCCAAAAACCCCGATATACCGCAGATTTGGACAGCTTTCGAAGACTTGACGTCCAATATGGGTGCGGTTTGCAAAAACTGCGTCTGCGTCTCCGATTCGCTCCGCAGCCAGGTCATCCGGCGTCTCATCATACCAGATAAGCTCCGGAAACCGCTCCGCTACTGCCCAAGGCTGACGGTCATGATTGACCAGATAGCCATCCAGAACAACGATTTTCAAAGGTTCCTCCTTACTCCCCGGCTTCCGCCCGGGCAAACTGACTGTTATAGAGTGTCGCATAGAATCCGCCTTTTTCCAAAAGCTGTTCATGGGTTCCCTGCTCCACAATGTGGCCCTGATTCATTACCAGAATCACATCGGATTCCCGAATCGTCGAAAGCCGATGCGCTACCACAAAGCTGGTACGGCCTTCCATCATCCGATGGAACGCTTCCTGAACCAGAAGTTCCGTACGAGTATCGATGTTGGACGTAGCTTCATCCAGAATCAGCATCGGCGGATCTACCAGCATGACCCGTGCAATACACAGCAGCTGACGCTGCCCCTGAGAAAGGTTTCCGCCATCTTCTGCCACAACAGTATCATATCCCTGAGGCAGCCGTTTAATGAAGCTATGGGCATGAGCAGCCTTGGCCGCCGCAATGATCTCCTGATCCGATGCATCCGGTTTTCCATAAGCAATATTTTCCCTGATCGTGCCGGAAAACAGCCAGGATTCCTGCAATACCATTCCAAACAGGGAACGCATCCCGCTCCGGGTCATCTCACGGATATCGGTGCCATCAATGGAAATTCCACCGGAATTCACATCATAAAACCGCATCAGCAAATTTATAAGGGTCGTTTTCCCGCAGCCAGTAGGGCCAACGATCGCTACCCTCTGTCCGGGCCGGACATCCAGATTCATATTCTCAATCAGAGGACGCTGGGGATCATAGGAGAAGAAAACCTTTTGAATCTCCACCTGGCCTTTGCACCCGTCAGGAACCTTTGCATCGGGAGCATCCGGTTGTTCGACAGGCTCATCCATCACGGCAAAGACCCTTTGCGCAGACGCGAACGCAGTCTGCAACTGCGTAATGATTCCCGTAACCTCATTAAAGGGCTTTGTATACTGCTGCGCGTAGCTTAAAAACATGGAAATCTGACCTACGGAAATATGCCCGGCCATGGCACTGACGGCTCCGGCAAGCCCCACCGCCGCATACACCACGGCATTTACAAACCGGGTGCTGGGATTAGAAAGCGAAGAGAAAAACTGTGCTTTCTGCCCCTGGTCGTAAAGACGTCCATTGATTTCCGCGAAGTTTTCCGCAGCTTGTTCTTCATAGCAAAAGCCTTTTACCAACTTCTGGTTTGACACCATTTCTTCGATATATCCCGACAGTTCCCCCTGGATCGCCGTCTGACCGCGGAAATGCTTATAGGAATTTTTTGCAATAAAAGACGCCACGAATAATGACAGCGGTGTCAGAATAAAGACCAACAGCGCTACCCAGACATTGGCCATCAGCATAAAAACCAGCGTTCCTACGATGGTGACAACGCCGGTGAAAAGCTTGGTAAATCCCTGGAGCAAGCCATCTGATACCTGATCAATATCATTGACGACCCGGCTGATAAAATCGCCATGGGCGGTGCGGTCAATGTATCGGAGCGGTACACTGTTAAGCTTTTGGAAAAGCTGGATCCGCAAGTCTTTTACCGTGTGATAGGTGATGACGTTGGTACAGTAAGACATGATCCACTGGAAAAGTGCTGTACCTGCCACAGAAGCGCCCAGCCAGATCAACACCTGAAGCAGCCCCGCATAATCTACATTTCCCTGCCCTATGATGCAGTCAACACCATCGCCGATCAGCACTGGCACAGTCAAGGTCAAAAGCACGCTGATAAACGCGGATATCATTGCTGCTACCAAATATCCCCGGTACGGGCGCGTATAAGTTAACAAACGGCCGACAACATTATATCCTTTTTCTTTTTTGCTCATTTTGCCGCCTCCTCCGCGCTCAGCTGGGACAGGCAGATCTCACGATAAACCGCGCAGTCCTTGAAAAGTTCCTCATGGGTTCCCAAGCCTGCCATTTTCCCGTCGTCCAGCACCAGAATCTTGTCCGCATTGCGGATGGTGCTGGCACGCTGGGAAACCATGATCACAGTCATACCGCGGGTATTGTCCCGAAGGGCTTTCCGGAGTGCTGCATCGGTGGCAAAGTCCAATGCGCTGGAAGAGTCGTCCAATATCAAAATTTTAGGCTTAGCCGCCAAGGCTCTGGCGATTGTCAGCCGCTGCTTCTGGCCGCCTGAGAAGTTCTTGCCCCCCTGTTCGACACGGGTTTCTAATTGTTTGGGAAGCGCTTCCACAAACGATTTTGCCTGTGCGGTTTCCAAGGCAGACCACAATTCCTCATCTGTAGCCTCCGGATTGCCCCATCTCAAATTCTGGGCAATCGTTCCGGAGACGACAGCCGCCTTCTGAGGGACCATTCCCACAAGCCGTCTCAGCTGCAGGAAAGGATATTCCCGTACATCCCGTCCGAACACCCAGACATTCCCGGAATTGGTATCATAAAATCTTGGGATCAGACTGACAAAGGTAGATTTTCCGGAACCGGTACCTCCTATCACGCCCAGGGTCTCTCCGGGCTGCAAAGAAAGCGATATGTGTAACAAAGAAGGCTCTTCGGCGCCTGCATACCCGAACGTGACGTCATCAAACACCAACGCAGGAGCATTTTTCACCAATTCCACAGGAGCGGAGGCCTCTTCACAAACGGACGCTTCTGTTTCCAAAACCTCGTTCACCCGGGCTGCAGAGGCGGATGCCTTGGTAAACACCACTACCAAATCGGCAACTACGATCAAAGCCTGAAGAATCTGGGTCATATAATTGATAAACGCGATAATTTCTCCCTGGCTCAGCCGGCCGGAATCCACCCCAAATCCGCCAAACCAAAGGATGGCTACAATTCCCAGATTCATGATCACATATGTCAGCGGATTGAGAAGAGCTGACAGGCGTCCCACTCTTACAGAGGTATCGGCCAGATCATCGCTGGCGGCAGTAAAGCGATTCAGCTCGCTTGTCTGCTTTGAAAATGCCCGGATTACACGGGCGCCTTCCAGGTTTTCCCGGGTAATCAGCGAGATTCGGTCCAATTTCTTCTGCATGACCTTAAAAAACGGCACGGACCGGCTCATCACGAAGTACAGGACTCCAACGATCAAAGGAAATACTACCACAAAAATCAACGACAGTTTCACATCAATCAGGAAGGCCATTACCACGGCGCCGATCGCCAAAAAGGGCGCACGCACCACCAATCGAATCAACATGGCGACCGCCACCTGAAGCTGGTTTATGTCATTGGTAAGCCTGGTAATCAGGGAATGGGTACCGAACCGGTCGAGTTCCGCATGGGAAAAGCTGTTGATCTTGCGGTACATTTCCTTGCGAAGGTTGGTCCCCACACCCTGAGATGCGATCGATGCAAAATACTGGCAAATCAGCGCACAGCCCAAGCTGGCAGCGGCAATTACCAAAAGCAGGCCGCCCATTCGAAATACATATCCACTATCCCGATTTTTTACGCCTACATCTATGATGCTTGCCATGACCAGAGGAACAATCAGTTCCATCACAGCCTCCAGCCATTTAAAAATCGGGCCTAAAACCACTTGCTTCTTGTAGCTGGCCAGAAATCGTCGCAGCTTCCACATATTAGGTCTTCACTCCTTGACATGAACAATATCTATCTTATTCTATCACAAACGCCAATGATTCACAAGAGTTGTAAGCGACTCTCATACAAAAATCTGACAGATGCGGAAAAAGCATGACATTCTTTGGCGTTCGTGTTATAATATAAAAAACGAATGGCTGTGAATCGTACTTGAAAGGAGTACCTATGAAATTAGTATCCTGGAATGTCAATGGTCTCCGAGCCTGCATGGGCAAGGGATTTATGGATTTCCTGCAAAAATCTGATGCGGATATTATCTGCCTTCAGGAAACAAAAATGCAGCGGGAACAAGCCGATTTTACTATTGATGGATATGAAGAATACTGGAACAGCGCTGAGAAAAAAGGATATTCCGGCACTGCTCTTTTTACACGGCGCTCTCCGCTGACAGTCACATATGGGATCGGAATTGACAAACACGACCACGAAGGCCGGGTCATCACTGCGGAATATGAAGAGTTTTACCTGGTAAATGTCTATACGCCCAATTCGCAGGCAGAACTTGCGAGACTTTCCTACAGGATGGAGTGGGAGGAGGATTTCAGAGAATATCTGCTGCGTCTGGACGAGAAAAAGCCGGTCATTGTCTGCGGTGATATGAATGTGGCACATCAGGAAATCGACTTGAAGAATCCTAAAACCAATCAACAGAACGCTGGCTTTACTCCGGAAGAACGGGAAAAGATGACAAAACTTCTGGGATCCGGCTTTGTGGACACCTTCCGGGCACTTTATCCGGATACGACCGGTGTCTATAGCTGGTGGTCATACCGGTTCCGCGCCCGGGAAAAGAACGCGGGATGGCGAATCGACTATTTCCTGGTATCTAAGCGGCTGTTTGACCGGGTGGAGGACAGCCGAATCGATACGGATGTAATGGGGTCGGACCATTGCCCGGTTGAACTGATTCTCCGCTGAAAGGAAGGTACGTATGGCACATCAGGAACTGGAAATTTTGCAAGACTGGATCAACCAAAGCAGACAAATAGTGTTCTTTGGAGGAGCAGGCGTCTCAACGGAAAGCGGAATTCCGGATTTCAGAAGTACAGATGGGCTGTACAATCAGCAATATGCCTATCCGCCAGAGACAATCCTGAGCGGGGAGTTTTTTCATGAGAATCCGGAGGAGTTTTACCGGTTTTATCGGGAGAAGATGCTCTGTCTGGATGCGAAGCCCAATGCTGCCCACCTGAAGCTGGCGGAGTTGGAAAGAGCGGGAAGATTTTCCGCGGTGATCACGCAGAATATAGATGGGCTGCATCAGGCGGCAGGCAGCAAAAATGTCTTGGAACTGCATGGGTCAATCCATCGGAATTACTGCCAGACCTGCGGGAAGTTCTTTACAGCAGAAGAGATCATGGCGTCTGAAGGCGTCCCACACTGCACATGCGGCGGTATCATCAAGCCGGATGTTGTCCTGTATGGGGAAAGCCTTAATGAGGAAACTATTGTTCATTCGGTCCAGGCACTGCAGAAAGCAGACCTTCTCATCGTAGGCGGAACTTCGCTGGCAGTATATCCTGCGGCGGGACTGCTGCGGTATTTCGGAGGCAACAGAATTGTTCTGATTAATAAGTCCCCCACTCCCATGGATGACCGTGCAGATCTTCTGATTAACGGGGCAATCGGGGAGATTTTCAGAGAGATCGAGGTGCCACAGGGATGAAATTTGAGTTTGACAGAAAATATAATACCATTGCCTTGTATACCCTGCTGGTGATTGCCGCCGGAATTTGTATTGTCATGGCCGTGGTCAAAATCAATGCGGTAGGAAACTTTCTTTCCCGCGTAATGGGAATCCTTCAGCCTTTTATTTGGGGGTTTGCAATTGCGTATGTCCTCAACCCGCTGATGGCATCCATCGAAAGGCTGCTGTGCAAGGCTACCAAAGGCCGGATTCGGAAACGGCCCCAACGATATCTTGCAATTCTGGCCGCTTACCTCATCAGTCTGACTGTTATTGTGATTTTTTTCCGGGTCATAATTCCTCAAATTGGTTTGAGTTTAACCGCGCTTGCCACGCAAATTCCCGGCTGGTTGGAAAACTTACGGATATTAGCGTTGAATCTTGCCGAACAGTATGAGTTAGAAAATTTACCTGCCGAAACGATTAGCAAGCTTCTGGCTACAGCAGAAACTATGGTCCAGGAATTTACAGCCAAACTGCCGGCTATGGTACCACAATTGCTGCAGATGACCATGAGTCTGACCACTGGTATTATCAATGTGCTGGTAGGGCTTATTATTTCTATTTATCTTTTGATGGAAAAAGAACTGTTCTTTGCTCATATCAAAAAGCTTCTCTCCGCAATAGTAGCGCAAAAACGTTTGGAACGTATGATTGCTGTCATGCATAAATGTCATGCTATTTTCAGTGGCTTCATTATAGGAAAAATTTTGGATTCTCTCATTATTGGCCTGCTGTGTTTGCTGTTTATGTCCTTATTTGGCTGGCCCTATGCGATGCTGATCAGCGTGATCGTTGGGGTCACCAATGTGATTCCCTATTTTGGGCCTTTTTTTGGCGCAATCCCATCGATCCTTATTCTGCTGATTGTAGACCCCCTGACCGCTTTCTGGTTTGCCATCTTCATTCTGCTGCTGCAGCAGCTGGACGGCAATGTCATCGGTCCGAAAATCCTTGGCGATTCGACAGGACTGTCACCATTTTGGGTCATCTTTGCCATCACCATCTTTGGCAGCCTGATGGGAGTACCAGGAATGTTTATCGGCGTTCCCTTATTTGCAGTTATATACTCTCTAGTTGCGGAATTCACAGAATACCGCTTAAATGCACGTTCCCTGCCTGCTGAGACGTCCGCGTACGCTTCTCCCGAACATCCTCTGCTGCCAGCTAAGGAGAAAAAGCCCTCTCTTATCCGGCGGCTGCGGCTGAGAAAGAAAATCCGGCGTAACACCAATGATTCTGACGAAAGGAAGTCATAACTATGTCAATTATGGAACTGTTGAAAACCCGCCGCACTTATCGCCGTTTTGAACAGCGGCAGATTCCTTCGGAAGTGATTTCCGAGATGATGGAGGCCGCACGGTATGCCTCCAGCGCCGCCAATCTACAGCCTTTAAAATACCTGGTAGTCCAGTCACCAAACCGGGTTACAGAAGTATTTGCCCATACCCGTTGGGCCGGATATCTGCCCGCTGAGCAGGGGGTTCCTGCTGAAGGACAGCGTCCCACTTTATTCGTAGTTGTTTTGGAAGACAGTGAAATTTCAAAAAGCGCCTATGTTGCAACTGACGCCGGACTTGCAATCTCCAATATGACCCTAGCTGCCTGGGATCATGGCGTAGGCAGCTGCATCATCGGCGCCTGCGACAAAGAATGGCTTAGCGAATACTTTCAATTGCCCAGCAAATTGAAAGTTCATTCTGTTGTAGCATTCGGATATCCTACGCACACCTCACGTTGTGAGGATATGACGGATTCCATCAAATATCATCTTGACGAAAACGGCGATTACCTTGCCCCAAAGCGCCGTATCGAAGACGTCGTGAAATATCTGTGAGGCACCGGGATGAGAAAAGTCCGTTAATAATTCCCGTTTTTCCTGAATTTTTCCTGTGGAAAATTTTCTCATTTTTGCTATACTGAACATACATGGCATATATGCGGTTTCATTGCAATCCAACAAAGCTCATGAACAAGAAGGAGTTTCAGTATGATCACAGTCAATTTTGCAAAAAAGACGGGCAAAATGCGCCCCATGCACTGCACTAACAACGGACCTGTGTATAAATTCGCAGCGGATCAGCGCATTACCAATCTCGACGCTTTCAAGGAAGCGGGGATTCCCTATGCGCGCACCCATGATGCGTCATTTTATTCGACCTACGGCGGTGAGCATACGGTGGACATCCATGCGATTTTCCCAAATTTTGACAAGGATCCGGAGAATCCTGAATCCTATGATTTCCGCCTGACAGACGACTACTTGAAAACAATGGAGCTGGCCGGCGTGAAGCCTTTTTACCGCCTTGGCTCCAAGATCGAGCATTGGCCCAAAAAATACGGCACCCTCCCTCCTAAAGACTTTCAGAAATGGGCTGTTATCTGCGAGCATATTATCCGCCATTATAACTACGGCTGGGCCGACGGTTTTCAAATGGGGATTGAATACTGGGAAATCTGGAATGAGCCGGACTTGGACGCAGATGATTCCCCCAACAAAAGGACCTGGGGCGGGACCAAAAAGCAGTTTTTTGAATTTTATCACGTCGCCGCTTCCTATTTGAAAAAATGCTTCCCGGAGTTGAAGATCGGCGGTCCCGCGATTGCCGGCAACTGGGAATGGGCCAGGGAATTCCTGGAGCAGCTCACTGCGCCGCTGGATTTCTTCTCTTGGCATATCTACACCGCCGATCCCCGCGCCGTTTCGGAAAGGGTCGCCTTCGCGCGGGAACTCCTGGACCAAACAGGCCATGCGGAGGCCGAAAGTATCCTGAACGAATGGAACTACGTCCAAGGCTGGGAGGGCGATACCTGGATTTATAGCCTCCGCTCCGAAAAAGGACTGAAGGGTGCCGCGTTTACCGCCTCTGTCATGAGCCTGTGCCAGTACGAAAAGCTGGACTTGCTGATGTACTATGACGCCAGGCCCTGCGGTATGAACGGGCTGTTCGACACTGATATCCCTTCTGATAAGCTGAAAGGCTACTACCCCTTTCCCATGTTCAACCGCCTCTACCGGCTCGGCGAAAGCGTTGAAGTCTCTGCGGAGGATACGGACTGCTTCGTTTGCGCCGCCTCCAACGGCTCGGAAGCCGCTCTGATGGCAAGCTATTTCAACAATGACGACCAATCTCCGGAGCGGGTTTTCAATTTCCAACTTGAAGGCCTTGGGGACCGGAAGGTGACCGTAGCATATTACCTGCTGGATGCGGACCATAACCTCGAAAAGGTCCGGGAAGAAACCGTGG
>CALXBD010000075.1 GCA_944386445.1 uncultured Clostridia bacterium | reverse complement strand
AAGGCTAATCCATACTGCTGCCGTTCTGCCTGGTCCATATCCCGAACCACCCGGCAGTCACAGGCTTCTTCACAGAAACGGTTCCCTGCCCGCACCAGCAGCCATCCTAATGGATTAAACCACTGGACACAGGCTGCCATCTGCAAAAAGCCCTTCACCCAAAGGTCACGGCATCGATAATGTGTCAATTCGTGAATCAATGCATAGGAAAGGCTGCGGCCCAAGTCCTCGGCGGGCAGAAAAATAACTGGCCGGAACATCCCAAACAGTACCGGGGTCGTAATCTGTGCGCACCGGAACAATTTCGGTGTTTTACGCAGCCCCATTTGCCGGGCAAGCTTTTCCATCTCCCGTTCCCCCGCCGCAAAAACGGTGGAGGCTTTTTTTAGTCGGCGAAAAAGCACTTTTGCCCGGAAAAAATTACCCGCAAACAGGATCAAAACTCCCATCATCCAAATTGCTTCGAGCCACGGCAGCAATAATACGTTCCCACCGTCTACCGCCGGAACCTCTTCCAAAGCAGCAGATACTTGAGGAAGCGATACATTTTGGATGATCCTTACTACCGTCTGCGGCTGTGTTTCGGCAGCAGGCACCGGTAATTCAATCCATACAACAGGCAGCACCAATAACACTGCCGGAAGCAGCAATCCGTAAAACCGCGCTGCTGCAGGCAGTCGTTTGCCGCAAATTCTCTCAAACACTTTCCATAAGCCAAAGGTAAGCCAGGCTGCGGCTCCCAAGGCAGGCAAAGAAAGAAAATATTCTGTCATTTCTGCCTCCTATTGCTTCAGCAGCCATTGTTTCAATTCTTCTATGTCGGAGCCGGACAGCTTTTCCCCGCCGGAAAGCGCAGCAAAAAAGCTCTGCAGGGATCCCCCATGGACCTCCTTAAGAAAGGTCTGCGTTTCCCATTTTTTATACTCCTCCTCGCTGAAGAGCGGGATGTAACGATTGGATTTCCCTTGTTTTTCTGTCCGGAGAAACCCTTTTTCTGTCAGTCTCGAAAGAAAGGTCAGAACTGTCGTAGGCTTCCATCCCCGACCGCTGAGGCTTTCCTGGACCTGCGCGGAAGTTACGGGTCCTTCAAACGCCCAGATTGCCCGCATAACCTCCATTTCCGACTCCGACATTTTTTGTGCTGGCTTTAACATGCTAAAACCTCCTGCCCGCAATTGTTTGGCGCCTATTGCTCTACAACTTGTAGTAATTGATATTTTACAACATGTAGAATACAAAGTCAAGCATCTTTTCAAAAAATTAATATTTGAATTCCTGATATAAACAGGCAAAAGCCCCCATGTATATCTACATGGGGGCTTCCGCCCATAAAGAGGTATTTGAAACGGAGATTAGCAAAATCAGGCAGCTGTGCTTTCAGATGCAACTTCACTCTCATCAGTCGTTGCGCCATCATCGGTAGTACTGCCCTCGTCAGTAGCACTGCTCTCGTCAGTAGTGCTGCTTTCATCAACGGCGCTATCATCAACGATCTCACTCTCATCGGTAGCAGAACTGTCTTCTGCAGCTTCGCTTTCATCAGTTGCACTGCTTTCATCAGTGATTGCATCATCTTCAGTAACAGAGGACTCCTGTGTGGATGAGACAGAGCTTTCTGGAACAGAAGAGGTATCATCTTCCGGTTCTCCACAGGATGTAAGACCAAACACTAATATTGCGGATAGTACGAATGGTAAGATTTTTTTCATCGTCTTATCCTCATTTCTATGGTTCTATCATACTGAATCTATATGAACTCATTGTTTAAAATTGCTGAATATCAGCTGAAATCTATGTGAAAAATAACATATTTTATTTAATTCATATCTTTCCTTCCAGTATCAAAAAAGCCGACAGAACTCGTTTCTGCCGGCTTCACACTATAAAATTTTGGAGACAAATTCTGTTATACGCGGATCCTTCGGATGATAAAAAATTTCCTCAGGTGTACCCTCCTCTATAATCACGTGGTCCCCCATAAACAGGACTTTATCCGCAGCTTCCCGGGCAAAGCCCATTTCGTGGGTTACAACGATCATCGTCATATGTTCCCGAGCCAGTTCCCGAATTACCGCCAGCACCTCGCCGGTAAGCTGGGGATCCAACGCAGAAGTCGGTTCATCAAACAACAGGACATCCGGCTCCATCATCAAAGCTCGTGCAATTGCCACACGTTGCTTCTGTCCGCCGGAAAGCTCCGAAGGACGTGACTGTTCCTTGCCTTCCAGCCCAACCTTTTTCAGTAAAGCACACGCTTTCTCCTCAGCCTGCGGCCGGGTATACTTTTTCGCGTTCACCGGCGGCAATACCAGATTCTGAAGCACTGTCAAATGGGGAAAAAGGTTAAAATTTTGGAACACCATTCCCATTTTACTGCAAATTTTCCGGCGTGCTTTTTCGTCAGGATATTTGCCATTATCAAGCAGCGGCTGATCCTCTATCCGGATTTCCCCGCTATCTGCAGACTCCAAATTGATCAGGCAACGAAGCATCGTGCTTTTTCCCGCACCGGACGGGCCGATCACAGCTACGGTCTCCCCTTTTTCCACGGAAAAAGTAACGCCTTCCAGGACGGAATCGCTGCCGAATGCCTTCCGCAAGTCGCGGACTGTAATCATACTCATTGCGTTCCCTCCTTAATAATGGAATTTCTTCTCCAACCAATTGAACAGCTTTGTCAAGCCATACGTCATAATTAAATAAATGATCGCAGCAATCGCATAGGCGGAAACATCTACATCCCGATTGACAGCAGACTTGGCAAAATAAAGGATCTCCGTCACGCCAATTGCGGTTATCAGCGCTGTATCCTTAACCAAAGTGATACACTCGTTGCTCACCGATGGAAGGCTGACCTTCAGCATCTGCGGAAAAACGATTTTCAAATTCGTCTGCCATTTGGTAAATCCCAACACCTGTGCTGCTTCATACTGTCCGCTTTCAACGGAAAGAATCCCTCCGCGGAAAATCTCACAAAAATAAGCCGCATAGTTCAGGACGAATGTCACACAGGCAGCCTGAAAGCGTCCCATCGTCAGATACGGCCCCACCACAGGGATAAAGGTCAATCCGTAATAAAAGAAAAACAGCTGCAGGAGCAGCGGAGTCCCTCTCATAATCCATACGTAAAAACCTGTCAAGCCTTTTACAACCCGAATCCGGCTGTTGCGCAGCAGCGCAAGGCACAGCCCCAATGGAATCGAGAGCAATACAGTTACGGCAAACAGCCCAACTGTATACTGAAGGCCGGGCAGCATATTGATACCCAGCTTTCCCAAATAGCTCAGCTGGGACACCAGTCCATCCCAAAATTGCTGCAATGCTTCCATAAAATTCCTCCGCCCCGGCATTCAAAAGGGCAGGGACCCGGAAAGATCCCTGCCCGGCTGCCGGTATCTGACCGTCAGTCTTCCTTACCGTAGGTGGAAATAATGTAATTTCCCGCCACTTCGTCTACCAGCAGAGCATCAATCCGCCCAGCCTGAAGGTCCAGGAATGCCTCTACATTATCCTCATACTCCACTACCTCTTTTACCTCAGAAGCAATCGGGTTCGCATCAAAGGCTTCCCGTGCGGAAGAGCCCTTCTGCAGTCCGATCGTCTTGCCTGCCAAGTCGGAAACCGACTCGATCTTGCTGCCTTCTTCCACAATTACCACCTGACGGTTATCCAGATAGGGCTTTGAAAGGAACATTGCTTCGATCCGGTCATCGGTCACGGTCATACCGTTCCAGATGCAGTCAATTTTGCCGGAGGTCAGTTCCATTTCCTTAGAATCCCAGTCAATCGGCTGGACCTCAAGTTCAACACCCAAACGCTTACAAACTTCTGCTGCCAGGTCAATGTCGAGCCCAACAATATCGTTGTTCTCGTCCCGGAAGCCCATGGGCGGGAAACTGTCATCCAAGCCCAGAACCAGCTTGCCTCTGCTTTTCAGATCTTCCAGAGATGTATCATCGGCCGAAACCTCCGCATCCTTTGGAAAATCCCGATCATCCACAATGAGATTTGTGCCGAACCACTTATTGGAGATTTCCTCAGAAGTACCATCCTCATACATTTCGTCGAGGATCCGCTGAACCTCCTTTGCCAATGCGACATCTCCAGGGCGGAAGCCGATTGCATATTCCTCAGAGCCAAAGTCCTCAGGGAGCGTTACATAGGTTTTCTCAGTCTTGCCACAGGAAGCCAGGGCTGTGACAGACAGCGCCAATGCCAACAAAGAAGCCAGCAGTTTTTTTACTTTCATGTCATTCATCCTTTATTTATGATGGTTTCCGGCCGAAGCCTTTTCGAATACTAACTCATTATATCATTACTACAATAAAGTGTCAAGGTGTTCCGGCCAAAACGCCCTTAGAAATGCACAAGAGTTTTTGTCCCTTTTCGTAGAATTAACATGTTGCAGGGCAGAAAAAATTGTGATATAATGGAACCAATCTATCCCTTAAACGCGTTAAAGCGTTGAACATTTAAACTGGCTGTTCACGCTGCAAGGAAAAAACTCTTGCAATGCGGCAGGGAAAATAGTACAATAAAAGAGATTCGTAGGGCTGCCCTGCGATCGAAAGGACGGAGAGGAATGTTTTTCCAAAAAGACCAGGAAACTATGCCCAGAAAGCAAATCGAAGCGATCCAGTTGGAACGGCTCAAATGGGTGGTCAATTACTGCTATAATAATGTGCCCTTTTATCACAAACGCTTGGATGAATGCGGCGTTACAGCGGATAAAATCAAACAATTATCCGATGTACAGTACATCCCCTTTACAACAAAAGAGGACATCCGGGACAACTATCCTTATGGACTGTTTGCCCAGCCGCTAAAAAATATCGTCCGGATCCACGCCTCCAGCGGCACTACCGGAAAACCAACTGTGGTTGGATATACCAAAAGAGATTTGGATACCTGGTCTGATTTGGTGGCGCGGCTTTGCGTGGCCGTGGGAACAACTGATGAAGATGTGGTGCAGATCTCTTTCGGATACGGATTGTGTACAGGCGCTTTGGGGCTGCATTACGGCTTGGAAAAAATTGGCGCGTCCGTCATCCCGATTTCCAGCGGCAATACCGAAAAACAGGTGATGATCCTCAAGGATTTTGGTACTACGGCGCTGGTTTCCACGCCTTCTTACGCCCTTTACATGAGCGAAGTCGCCCGGGAAAAAGGCGTTCTCAACGACCTGAAGCTGCGGCTGGGGCTGTTTGGCTCCGAGGGATGCACGCCCGAGATGCGGGATCAGGTGGAAAAGAGTTTCCACATCTTTGCCACCGACAACTACGGCATGAGCGAACTGATGGGTCCCGGCGTTTCCGGTGAATGTATCTACCGGGAGGGTATGCACATTGCAGAGGACCATTTCCTGCCTGAACTGATCGACTCCGCCACCGGAAAAGTCCTGCCCGAAGGCGAGACCGGCGAGTTGGTGATGACTACTTTGACCAAAGAAGGGTTCCCGCTGCTCCGGTACCGGACCAAGGACCTGACCCGCTTGAATTATGAGCCCTGCAAGTGCGGACGCACCTTCGTCCGAATGGACAAGATCAAGGGCCGCAGCGACGATATGATGAAGATCCGGGGCGTCAACGTCTTCCCGACCCAGATCGAAAGTGTTTTGGTGACCCTGCCCCATATCGGGCCCCATTATCAGCTGATCCTCCGGCGGGAAGGATATATGGATACTTTGGAAGTGAAAGTGGA
>CALXBD010000074.1 GCA_944386445.1 uncultured Clostridia bacterium | reverse complement strand
GCGGCCTGTACGAAAACCTGGTGGAAGCTGCGGCTATCCTGAACGGCGCTTCTACCGGCTGCGATTACTTCTCCCTGAGCGTCTATCCGGCATCCGTGCCGGTCAGCATGGCTGTCACCCGCAATGGCGTGGCTGCGACTCTGCTGGAAGCCGGCGCCATTATGAAGACCGCTTTCTGTGGCCCCTGCTTCGGCGCAGGCGACGTGCCTTCCAATAACGGATTCTCTATCCGCCACACCACCCGGAACTTCCCCAACCGGGAAGGCTCCAAGCCCGGCCAGGGACAGATTTCCTCTGTGGCACTGATGGATGCCCGTTCCATCGCGGCCACCGCCAAAAACGGTGGTGTGCTGACGGCCGCTACCGAAATCGACTACAACGTGCCGGATATGCCCTACAGCTATGATGGGGAGATCTATCAGAAGCGCTGCTACTACGGTTTCAGCAAAGCCGACCCCAATGCAGAACTGAAATTAGGACCCAACATTGCCGACTGGCCAAAGATGTATCCTCTCCAGGAAAACCTGCTGGTTAAGCTGGCTGCTGTTATCGACGATCCGGTCACTACCACTGATGAGCTGATCCCCTCCGGTGAGACTTCTTCTTACCGCTCCAACCCCATTAAGCTGTCCGAATTTGCCCTTTCCCGTCGAGTACCTGAGTATGTGGGCCGCTCCAAGGCTGCAAGAGGGCTGGCGGAAGCAATCCGGGCTGGGGAAACTCCGGCAGAACTGGCTGAAGTGATGGAGAAACTGGGACTGCCGGCTGATACCTTGAAAGAAACCACCGTCGGTTCCGGCGTATTCGCAAACCGCCCCGGCGACGGCTCTGCAAGAGAACAGGCCGCTTCCTGCCAGAAGGTCTTAGGAGGTGTGGCCAACATTGCTTACAGCTATGCTACTAAACGTTATCGCTCCAACTGCATCAACTGGGGAATCCTGCCCTTTACACTGGACGAAAATACCGCCTTCCCTTATGAACCCGGCGATTTTCTCTACGTACCCGGCATCCGTGAGGCCATCAAAAACGGCGTGGATACCATCCCCGCCAAGGTCGTTTCCAAGGATGGCGTCAAGGATATTACCCTGTATGTCAAGGGCCTGACCAATGACGAAAAAACTATCATCCTGGAAGGCTGCCTCATCAACTATTACGCCGCCGGTTACGGCAAAGACTGAATTCCTGAAGAAAGGTTGGATTGTTATGGCAAAAATTCAGATGAAAACGCCTCTGGTGGAGATGGATGGGGACGAGATGACCCGCATCCTCTGGAAGCTGATCAAAGACCAACTGATAATACCCTATATCGACCTGAAAAGCGAATACTATGACCTGGGGCTGCCCCACCGGAATGAAACCAATGACCAGGTGACCATCGACTCCGCCAATGCGACCAAAAAATATGGCGTCGCCGTCAAATGTGCTACCATTACCCCCAACGCAGCCCGGATGCCCGAATATAATCTGAAGGAAATGTGGAAGTCCCCCAACGGGACGATTCGCGCCATGCTGGACGGCACCGTCTTCCGCGCTCCAATTTTGGTCGACGGGATTCATCCGTATATCCCCAACTGGAAAAAGCCGATCACTATCGCCCGTCACGCATACGGCGATGTCTATAAAAATGCCGAACTGCGGGTGGACGGCGGCTGTAAAGCCGAACTGCTTGTCACTTATCCCGACGGCACGGAGATCCGAGAGCTGATCCATGATTTTAAGACCCCCGGCATTATCCAGGGCGTCCACAACATTGATAAGTCCATTGAAAGCTTTGCAAGAGCCTGCATGAATTATGCCCTCGACCAGAAGCAGGACCTGTGGTTCGCAACCAAAGATACTATTTCCAAGAAGTACGATCATCGCTTCAAGGATATCTTCGCCGAGATCTTTGAAAAGGAGTACAAGGAGAAATTTGAAGCCGCCGGTATTGAATACTTCTACACGCTCATCGATGACGCCGTTGCCAGAGTCATCCGCTCCGAGGGCGGCTACATCTGGGCTTGCAAAAACTATGACGGCGATGTGATGTCCGATATGGTGGCGACCGCTTTCGGCAGCCTTTCCATGATGACCTCCGTGCTGGTTTCCCCCGATGGAATCTACGAATATGAGGCTGCTCATGGTACGGTTCAACGCCATTATTACAAATACCTGAAGGGACAGCCTACCTCTACTAACCCTGTGGCTACCATCTTCGCATGGTCCGGCGCTTTCCGCAAACGTGGTGAGCTGGATCAGCTTCCCGACCTGATGGCCTATGCCGACAAGCTGGAACAGGCGACTATTCAGACAATTCAGGACGGCATTATGTCCGGCGACCTGGCTGCCTTATCTACTCTTCCCAACAAGCGCACCGCCAGTACGGAGGAATTTCTGGACGAAATTGCAAAACGTCTGGCTTCCTTGATGATCTGACCCTTTCTACTAAACTATTTTCCATGTACGGTATCCGACCTTCGGTGCCGTACATGGATTTTTTTGCATATTTTTTAAAATAACTCGCTAGAACTTGACTTTTTAATGTATTATGCAGTATAATAAATACGGTTAGTTCGTTTGTTAAGTAACAAACAGCTGCGGGCATTTCGCCCACTTTTTTCTTTTCATGAGCGTTTAGCCGATATTATACAAGGAAGGGACCCTCTTCTTATGGCAAAGGAAAATGTTTCATTATCGGTGATCCGGAGACTGCCCCGTTACCACCGCTTCCTGAAAGAACTGCTGGATTCGGGGACCGTTCGCATTTCTTCCGGGGATCTTTCCGCAAAAATGGGCCTGACCGCTTCACAGATCCGACAGGATCTCAACTGCTTCGGCGGATTCGGCCAGCAAGGTTATGGATATAATGTGAAGGACCTCTATGAGGAAATCGGACGTATCCTGGGACTGGATAAACGACGTAAGGCAATCCTGCTGGGCGCCGGAAACCTGGGAAGAGCAATCGCGCTGCATATGGATTTTTCTTCCCGCGGCTTTGAACTGGTAGGAATTTTTGATTCCAATCCCGCTTTAGTCGGAATGGATGTGGGCGGTGTTCAGGTCAGCGACAGTGCGGATCTGGAATCTTTCTGCAAATCCAATCACCCCGATGTGGCAATCCTTTGCATCCCCAAAGAGGCGGCAAAGGCGCTGGCAGAAATGCTGGTGGAATGCGGTATCCGTGGCTTCTGGAATTTCAGCCACTACGATTTGACCTTGGATTATCCCAATATTGCGGTGGAAAACGTCCATTTGGGAGACAGTCTCTCTACACTTTGTTTTCGCGTCAATGAACTGGAACATGACCGTATTCGAAAAAAAAATTAGCGAATATACTATACGGCTTGCATTCATATCCGGTCGGGTATGTGCAAGCCGTATTTTTTTAAAAAAGTTTGAACGAAAGCTTGTAAGAGGGTTGACAACTAAATCGATTCGTGATATAGTATCCGATAGTTAACATTCTAATTATTAGTGTCAAAACTATTTGTTGCCTAACGATAAGGAGGGATGATTGTTTGCCCATTACCTACCGGAAAATTCTCCAGCAGCTGAACAAGCTCCACTTGCTGCACCGGATTTATATCCAGCGGGCAGCAGCAAGAAATCAGGCATATTTTGGACAGATGCCTCTGCTGGAATACATAATAGAACATGAGGGCTGCACGCAAAAGGATCTGGCAGATTTCCTGCATATTTCTGCGCCAAGTGTGGCCGTCACCGTGAAACGATTGGAACGGGATGGTGTGATCCAAAGGGCCTCTGACGAAAAGGATCTAAGGTGTAATCGCTTAAAAATTACTCAGGCGGGGCTTGCATATGTGGCTGCCTGCCGCCAGTCTTTCGACGGCGTCGATGCTCTGGCTTTTCGCGGCTTTTCGGATGAGGAGTGCGCTGCACTGTATGGATACCTCCAACGATTGACCGCCAATCTGGAAACAGATGAGTTTCGGGAGCGCTCGGTCTTTTCCTTGATCGATGAAGACGAGAGGTTCCATGCAGGTTTGCAAATCCAGGAAAAAGAGGAGGAAAAAAAGCGTGATTAAAAGGATTTTGCCTTTTGCAAAAAAGTACGGAATCTATGCACTGCTGTCGCCAATCGTCATTATCGGCGAGGTGCTGGCAGAGATCCAGATTCCAAAATTGATGTCCCATATTGTGGATGTCGGCATCAAAAATCAGGATATCACTTATGTCCTTACCGTAGGCGGAAAAATGGTGCTGTTCGCACTGCTGTCATTGGCCTGCGGAGCGCTGGCTGCCCGATTTGCAGCCTTAGGCGGGATCGGGTTCGGCAGCCAGCTGCGTCGGGGGCTTTTCCACAAACTGCAGGACTTTTCATTCAAAAATCTGGACCGATTCCGTACCGCATCTCTGGTAACAAGGCTGACCGCTGATGTCAACAACATCCAAAACGCGTTTATGATGCTGATACGGGTGGCAGTCCGCGCTCCATTTATGCTGGTTTGCGCTACCTGGATGGCTTATACCATCAATCAGAGTCTGGTCACTATTTTCCTGATTGCAATTCCCATTCTGGCTGTAGCGCTGGCAATTATCGCTTGCACAGCTTTTCCAAGGTTTACAGCTATGCTGAAAAAATATGACGGACTGAATTCATCCGTACAGGAAAACCTGATTTCCATCCGGGTCGTAAAAGCCTTTGTCCGTTCCGCTTATGAAAAGAAAAAGTTTAAGGATGCAAATGACGGTCTCCGTGATTCCTCCATCCGGGCTGAAAAGGTGCTGGCTTTCAACGGACCGTTTATGCAGATCACGATCTATTCCTGCATCATCGCGATCCTGTGGTTCGGCGGAAATCACATCATCGACGGCACCATGGAAACAGGCGCGCTGATTAGCTTTATCAGCTATGTCACCCAGATCCTTATGAGTTTGATGATGATCTCCATGATTTTTGTAAACCTGGTCATGTCCAGAGCTTCCTTTGCCAGAATTATGGAAGTCCTCAATGAGCAGCCCGACCTGACGGACGGAAAAGAAGAAAAGGTAGCAGATGGCTCCATCGTTTTCGAAAACGTTTCTTTCCGTTACAACCAATCCGCTGAAGAAAACGTGCTGGAAAACATCAACTTGACCATTCATTCCGGTGAAACCATCGGCATTATCGGCGGTACCGGTTCGGCAAAATCCACCCTGGTCCAGTTGATCCCCAGGCTGTATGACACTACCTCCGGCCGGGTGCTGGTGGGCGGAAAGGACGTGAAGGATTATACGATCCGCGCCCTGCGGGATGCCGTCAGCATGGTTTTGCAGAAAAATGTCCTGTTCTCCGGAAGCATCCGCGATAACCTCCGGTGGGGCGATGAGAATGCTACCGATGAAGAGATTCAAGCCGCTTGCCGATCCGCACAGGCGGACGGATTTATCCAAAGCTTCCCCGACGGCTATGACACCGATCTGGGCCAGGGCGGCGTCAATGTTTCCGGCGGTCAGAAACAACGGCTCTGCATTGCACGGGCTTTGCTGAAACATCCGAAAATCATTATTCTGGACGACTCTACCAGCGCAGTGGATACAGCAACCGATGCCAAGATCAGAGAAGCTTTCCGTCGAGACCTGAAAGGAACTACTACCCTGATTATTGCGCAGAGAATCTCCAGCGTCCAGGATGCAGACCGAATTCTCATCCTCAACGATGGAAAGGTGATGGATTTTGATACCCATGAGAACCTCCTGAAACACAGCGAGATCTATCGGGAAATTTATGAATCTCAGCAGAAAGGAAGTGAGGACTGATGCCGGGACCCAGACATATGCAGATGGCCAAGCCAAAGAGTGCCTCTAAAACCTTTCTCCGCATTATCGGCTATATGTTCCGCCAAAAATGGCTGCTGGCAGTCGTCCTTATCTTGGTTTTGGTCAACGCCGGCGCGGGTGTCGCAGGGACTTACTTCCTGAAGCCCATTCTCAATAATTACATCGTTCCCTTTATCGGGAAAAAGACTTCTATTGCCGACCTGTTCCCTTTTATCCGGATGCTGGCCGTCATGGGCGGCATCTACCTGTTGGGCGCTCTCTCCGGCTACGCCTGCAACCGGTTGATGATCCAGATTTCCAACCAGACGCTCAATTCTGTACGGCGGGATCTCTTCAACAGCCTGCAGGATCTTCCCATTTCTTTCTTTGACACCCACACTCACGGCGAATTGATGAGCCGCTTCACCAACGATGTGGATACTCTCCGAGAAGCTCTCAGCATGGGCGCTACCCAGCTGATTGCCTCTGCAATCACCGCTGTCTCAACTTTTGTCATGATGGTGATTTTAAGCCCCATTCTGACCTTGCTGATCGTGGCAATGCTGGTCATTATGCTGTTCCTTATTAAGTTTATCGGGGGACGTAGCGCCAGACTCTTTAAAAAGCAGCAAAAGGCTGTGGGCGCTTTGAACGGGTATATCGAGGAGATGACAGAAGGCCAAAAGGTCGTCAAGGTGTTCTGCCATGAAAAAGAATCAAAGGAAGGATTCGATGCCCTGAATGAGGAATTCCGGGCTGCCGCCACCGACGCCAATACCTACGCCAGCATTATTATGCCGATTATGGGCAACCTCTCTTATGTAAACTATGCGCTTTCTTCCGCAATCGGCGCCATGCTGGTCATCAAAGGTATTATGGATTTGGGTTCTATTGCCTCTTTCCTTCAGTACACCCGGTCCTTCTCGCAACCCATCACCCAGATGTCCCAGCAGTTTAACGCACTGCTTGCCGCTCTGGCCGGCGCAGAACGGATCTTTGAAATTATCGATACCCCCCCGGAAGCCGATGACGGCTACGTCCAGCTGGTCAACGCCAATATATCTAAGGCGGGAACCATTACCGAAAGCGAGAAAAAGACCGGCTTCTGGGCTTGGAAACACCCCCATGCTGCTGACAATACCGTTACTTACAAGGCGCTCCACGGCGATGTGGAATTTGAAGACATATCTTTCAGCTATGACGGCAAAAAGGAAGTCCTTCATCACGTCACCCTGCACGCCCTGCCCGGGCAGAAGATCGCTTTTGTCGGATCTACGGGCGCCGGGAAAACAACTATTACCAATTTGATTAACCGTTTTTATGAGCTTTCCGACGGAAAAATCCGATATGACGGCATCAACATTACCAAAATCAAAAAGGATGACCTCCGGCGTTCCTTAGCAATGGTTCTGCAGGATACCCACCTGTTTACCGGAACCGTCAGAGAAAATATTCGCTACGGGCGGCTCGACGCTACCGACGCGGAAGTGGAACAGGCGGCAAAATTGGCAAACGCAGACTTTTTCATCCGCCATCTCCCGGAAGGATATGACACACTGCTGACCTCCGACGGCGCTAACCTCTCCCAAGGCCAGCGTCAGCTGCTGGCTATCGCAAGAGCCGCTGTCGCGGATCCTCCTGTACTGATCTTAGACGAAGCGACCTCTTCGATTGACACCCGCACCGAGGCCCTTATCGAAAAGGGTATGGACAGCTTAATGGAGGGTCGTACTGTGTTCGTCATTGCGCACCGGCTTTCTACCGTGCGCAACGCGGACGCCATTATGGTGCTGGAAAACGGTCGGATCATCGAACGAGGCAACCATGAAGAGCTGATCGCACAAAAAGGAAAATATTATCAGCTGTATACGGGTCAGTTCGAACTGTCATAAGGTTTAAAAATCCCGCCAGATTCCTTCATGAAATATTCACTTCCTGTCAAAGAGATTCTGCTATACTGTAAAATATGAAGGGTTTTACAGAAAGGGGATACTCTGTGAACTGGCTGAGAAATTTTATGATGGGACGTTACGGCGTCGATCAGATGAATGTTGCAGTGCTGATTTTCTCTATGGCCTGCACACTGATTGCGTCGTTTACCGGCTGGCTGGCAATTTCCTTGTTGGGAATGCTGCTGTTGGCATACGGAGTTTTCAGAATGTTTTCCAGAAATATCGCGGCTCGCCAAAAGGAAAATCAGGTGTTTTTAAAGTTTTGGGATCAGGCAAAAACCTTTTGGTATCGAATCCAGGGATGGTTCCGCGGAAAAAAGCGTCAATTTGATGATCGAAAGACGCACTGCTATTTTTCCTGCCCCAAGTGCCACAAAAAATTAAGAGTGCCAAAGGGTAAAGGAAAAATTGAAATCTGCTGCCCCATTTGCGGCACCAAATTTATCAAGAAAACTTAACAATTAAAATAGCGGGTCCTATGGATCCGCTATTTTTTGTGGCAAAATATGCAGGGAGATCACCAAATCTTGCTGTCTTTCAAAAATGCCATAGGCAAAAAGAATAAAATGTGTTATACTTCAGGTGAAATATTCAGGAAAGATGCAGCCTTCCACTTTTGTTAAGAGGACTTTATCATTGAAAGGAGATTTGCAATTATGAACAACATCCCCGCAATTAAATTGGGATTAATTTCCGTCAGCCGGGACTGCTTTCCCATTGAACTTTCCGCTGCCCGCCGACATGCGGTCGCTGCAGCCTGCTCCGCAATCGGCGTGAAAATTTATGACTGCCCTGTCACCGTGGAAAATGAACTCGATGCCCAAAAGGCTGTCAATGATGTTCTGACGGCCGGTGTCAATGCACTCGTCATTTATCTGGGGAACTTTGGCCCGGAAACCCCTGAAACTATGATGGCAAAATTTTTCGGCGGCCCGGTTATGTACTGCGCTGCCGCGGAAGATGACGGCAACAACCTGATTAACGGCCGCGGCGATGCCTACTGCGGCATGCTCAACTGCTCCTACAACCTGGGGCTCCGGGGAATCCATGCCTATATCCCGGAATATCCGGTTGGAACCGCCGGCGAGCTGGCAGAGATGATAAAGGATTTTATTCCGATTGCGACTGCATTGGTGGGACTGTCCAAATTGAAGGTAATCACCTTCGGACCTCGGCCCTCCGATTTCAACGCCTGTAATGCGCCGATCCAACCATTGTATGATCTGGGAATCGAATGTGAGGAAAATTCCGAACTCGACCTGCTGGTGGCTTTCAATGCACACAAAGATGATCCCCGTATTCCGGCTGTTATGGCAGATATGGCCGCCGAACTGGGTGAAGGCAACAAAATGGCCGGAATTCTCCCCAGGCTGGCACAATATGAACTGACCCTGCTGGACTGGGTGGAAAAACATAAAGGAGCCAGAGAATATGTGGCCATCGCAGGTAAATGCTGGCCTGCTTTCCAGACGGAGTTCGGGTTTGTGCCATGCTATGTCAACAGCCGGTTGACCGCAAAGGGGATCCCTGTTTCCTGCGAGGTGGATATTTACGGCGCTGTTTCCGAATATATCGGCACCTGTGTAACCGGCGCTCCTGTTACGCTGCTGGATATCAACAACTCTGTGCCCGCCAATCTCTATGAAGAGGATATCCGCGGGAAATTTGACTGCCGCCTCAATGAAACTTTCATGGGCTTTCACTGCGGTAATACACCAATCTGCCGGCTGACAAAGGGCGAGATGCGCTATCAGCTGATCATGAAGCGCAGTCTGGAACCGGATTCCGAACCGAATATCACCCGCGGTACTCTGGAAGGCGATATTGCTCCCGGTGAAATCACCTTTTTCCGCCTGCAGGGCAACGCCCGCGGCCAGCTGAAGGCTTATGTGGCAGAGGGTGACGTGCTTCCTGTGGCGACCCGCAGCTTCGGCGGCATCGGCGTTTTTGCGATTCCTGAAATGAACCGCTTCTACCGCCATGTGCTGGTGGAAAAACAGTTCCCGCATCACGGAGCTGTCGCTTTCGGACATGTGGGGAAAGCGCTGTTCGAAATCTTTAAGATGCTGGAGGTTTCCGATATCGGTTACAATCAGCCTAAATCGCAGCCCTATCCCACCGAGAATCCCTTCTACAGATAAAAATTATTTTCAGGAAGATGCGATCCTTGTGGCACCCTCCGCCAGGAAGGTGCCACAATTCATGAGTTTCTACATCGAAATCCGATAATCAGTTGAGGAATTATAAAATGTCAACAAGCAAGGACTATTTGAATTTTTTGTTAGACCAACTATCTTCCCTTGAGGGAATCACTTACCGCATGATGATGGGCGAATATTTAATATACTATCGCGGAAAAGTCGCAGCATATGTTTGTGACAACAGATTTTTGATTAAGCCCGTGCCATCAGCTATTAAAATGCTTCCCGGCGCGGAATACGATTCCATCAGCCCGGAAGGCAGAAAAAAATTGCTGCGTGTTGATAATGTTGACGATGGCAATTTTCTTGCTGATCTATTTCGTTCAATGTATGAGGAATTGCCTGCTCCAAAATCTAAATAAGAAATTTTCAACAAAATAAGCGGCAATCAAATGAACTGCTGCTTATTTTGTTATCCTTTTTTGGCGCGCTTCTTCCCCAAACTGTGTCCGGGAAGAGGCGCTTTATTTTTATCCGTAAGCCGGTCTACCTCGTCCCTTTCCGGCATACAATTTGTTAACGGCTCCTGCCGGAAAGGGAAAGGCGTGATATCATGAAGCTGTTGGATTATCTGGATCAGGATCCGGGAACGGAAGAGCCGCTTCCTGAATCTTTTCAAGGGCTATCCCAGGCCGAAGCCGAACGCAGGCTGGCCAAAGACGGAAAAAATGCCCTGCATGACACAAAAAAGGTGCGCCCTTTTGCCATTTTCATCTGCCAGTTTAAGGATTTTCTGACACTGGTGTTACTGGCTGCCACCGCTGTCACCTTATTTTTAGGAGACTACATGGAGGCTTTAACCATCGGAGTCATTGTTTTATGCAATGGTCTGATGGGCTTTTTCCAAGAGTTCAAGACCGAACGCACTTTGGAAGCTCTGCGGAAAATGGCGGCACCCAAAGCAAAGGTTTACCGTGACGGCAGCCTGCGGGAAATTCCTGCAGAAGAACTGGTAGTGGGAGATGTCATTTCGGTGGAAACCGGAGACCGGATCCCTGCCGATGCCTGCCTGATTGAATCTGCAGCTCTGGCGGCCGATGAATCCATCCTTACTGGTGAATCCGTGCCCTCCCCGAAGGCCCCCGGGGAATGCCCGGCAGGACAGAATCCCCTGCACATGCCCTATCTGGTCTATATGGGAACTGTTATCACCGCCGGTCATGGAACGGCTCAAATCGTAGCGACCGGCATGAATACGCAGATGGGCCGTATCGCTGGTATGATTGGGGAGATTGCGGAAGAGCCTACCCCTCTGCAAAAAAAGCTGGATGAGCTGGGAAAATATATTGCCATCGGCTGTCTGATTATCTGCGCCATTGTGGCCGGAGCCGGGCTGATCCGAGGGGAAGGACTACTGGATATGCTGCTCACCGGGGTCAGCTTAGCGGTTGCGGCTGTCCCGGAAGGACTTCCCGCAATTGTAACCATTTCCCTTGCTTTGGCAGTGGGCCGGATGGTGAAACAAAAATCTCTGATCCGACGGCTCCACGCGGTAGAATCACTGGGCTGCGCGGATGTGATCTGCTCCGATAAAACCGGCACCCTCACCGAAAACCGAATGACCGTACAGGAAATTGTTACCTCAGACGGACGTATCACCGTTACCGGGAACGGCTATCAGCGCGCTGGCGAATTTCTGGCAGAAGACGGACGGGGCGTTTCCCCCAAGGTCTTTCCTCCGGCTAATCAAATTCTGGAGATCGCGGTGCTGTGCAACAACTCCTCGATCAACGCCAACGGAAAATCCCGTTCCCGGGCAGGCAGCCGCGAACCCGGCGCCTACACGGCCTCCGGCGATCCCACCGAAATAGCACTGCTGGTTATGGCCGCAAAAGCGTCGGTGACCCGCTCTTCCCTTGCCCAGGAGTATTCCCGTACTCTGGAAGTCCCCTTCGACAGCCGCAGCAAGTCCATGACCGTTATTGTGGAAAATACTGCCGGTGAACGCTTCCTGATGGTCAAAGGAGGATATGATGTCCTGCTGAAACGCTGCACCGGTGTGCTGACCGCCAATGGTGTTCAGCCCTTAAACCAGCAATTCCGGCGAAAAATCGATGAAGAAAACCTCCGACTGGCCGAAAATGCCCTGCGGGTACTTGGATTTGCCTACAAGCCCTTAAGCCGCGGCAAAATTCTTACGGAAAAGGAAGCCGCAAACGAACAAGGTCTGATTTTCGCAGGGTTGGTGGGAATGATGGACCCGCCTCGCCGGGAGGCCGCCGAAGCTGTTTCCCTGACCCGGAAAGCCGGGATCAAAACCGTTATGATCACCGGGGATCATAAGGTCACTGCCTGCGCGATAGCAAGGGAAATCGGCATCTGGCATGAAGGAGATAAAGTGCTGACCGGCGAAGAGCTTTCTGCCATGACCGCAGAGCAGTTAAGCCGGATCATCGACGAGGTAACCGTATTTGCCCGGGTCAGTCCCAGCGACAAACTGAAAATCGTCCGGGCCTTTAAAAGCCGTGGCCACATCACTGCTATGACCGGTGACGGCGTCAATGACGCCCCCGCGGTCAAGGAAGCGGATATCGGCGTTTCCATGGGCATTTCCGGCACCGACGTCACCAGGGAAGCATCAGATGTGATCCTCATGGATGACAATTTCGCAACCCTTGTTACCGCCGTCAAGGAAGGCAGGGTCATCTACCGGAATATCCGCAAATTTATCCGATACCTTTTGTCCTGCAACATCGGGGAAGTTCTGACTATGTTTTTGGGAATCCTCATGGGACTGCCGGTTGTCCTGCTGCCCATCCACATTCTGCTGGTGAACCTGGTCACAGACGGCCTTCCGGCCATCGCTCTGGGGTTGGAGCCTCCGGACCGGGACGTCATGAAGCACCCTCCCCGCAGGGCTTCCGATGGGATTTTCTCCGGTGGACTGCTCTCTACGATCCTCTTCCGAGGATGTCTCATCGGACTGACCACACTGGCGGTCTTCATCCAGCTGCAGCAAAGCGCAGGTCTCGCCGCTGCACGTTCCGGCGCTCTGTTGACCCTAGTATTCACGCAGCTGATTCATGTCTTTGAATGCAAAAGCGAAGAGCGTTCCCTTTTTACCATCAATCCCTTTAACAACATCAAACTGCTTTTGGCAGTCCTGCTGTCCTCCGCCATTGTCCTGATCGCAGTCTTTTTCCCTCCTGCCCAGCTCATTTTCCAAACAACATCTCTCACTTTTAAAGAACTCCTTATGATCGGCGGATACCTGCTGGTGGCACCTATTCTGTCTGCATTTTTAGGTGCTATCTTTCGTCCGAAAGAACCCAAACCCTAAATTTTTATAAAAAAACAGAACGCCCGCTTCCAGAGGTCAGGGAAGCGGGCGCTTATTCACAAAAACAGATCCGGTGAGGTGGATTATGCTTTTGCTGCATTCAATTTGGATGCAATCTGGGATTTCCGTCTGGCAGCCTGGTTCTTATGGATGATTCCTTTGGCGGCAGACTGATCGATGACCTTATAGGCCTTCTGAGCAACAGCAGCTTTATCAGCAGCATCAGTTTCGATAGCGGTATTGACAGCCTTCAACGCGGCCTTCAGGTTACCTTTGAGCATTCTGTTCTGCATGGTTTTGGTCGCGATGACTTTCACGCGCTTTTTCGCAGATTTAATGTTCGGCATATTTGCACCTCCTTCACATAAAGCCAGCTTGTTCACGCAAACTAACTGAGGATTGGTGCTGCCCCGCAAGTGCCCGTCAAAAGTACGCATAAGCATACCCAGACACGTGACGAGCTTTTGACAGCTTTTTTATCATACCATTTTTTGAGTAAAATTTCAAGGGCTTTTCCGAACTTTTCCCGGATTTCCCTCAATATTTTTTGAAAAGGAGCCAATAAAATGGGAATTCGCACAGATTTAGCCGTGGAACGCCTGGAACTGGCGGAAAAAAGTCTCCCACATGGAGCAATCCGTTCAGAAGAAACCATTCATGGCATTCCGATGGTAACCGTTCAGGTGGAGGATACAAATGCTGCTGAGGTTCTTGGCAAACCCATCGGCAAATATCTGACAGTGGAATGTACTCCCTTCCGGAAAACACCGGAAAATTTTGAAGCGGAAGTGATGGCCGTAGCCGAAGCCGTTTCCCGGCTGCTGCCGGATGGTCCGATTCTGGTAGCCGGCCTTGGGAATGAGTCCATTACCCCGGACGCCCTAGGCCCGGAAGCAGTCAACTTAATGCTGGCCACCCGTCACATCTCCCCGGAACTGGCGGCCTCCCTCGGAATAAAGGCTTTGCGTCCTGTCTCGGTCATAGCGCCGGGAGTGTTGGGTCAAACCGGCATGGAAACCTGTGAAATCCTTGCGGCGCTGGTCAAGGAGACCTCTCCCGCCGCAGTGATCGCAATCGACGCTTTGGCTGCGGGGGATCCGGCACGCTTGGGTGCCACTGTACAAGTCTGCAATACTGGCATTTCTCCCGGATCGGGTGTTGCAAATAGACGAAAGGAGCTAAGCGAAAAAACTCTTGGCATTCCGGTCATTGCCATGGGGGTTCCAACTGTAGTAGACTTTTCCGTAGAAGGCAGTGAACCTATGATGGTAACTCCCAGAGAGGTCGACTTGGTTATCGAAAATGCCGCAAAAACTGTCGCCTTTGCTCTAAACAAAGCCCTCCAGCCGGAATTGGAGCTGGAAGAAATCTTAGCGCTCATTCAGTAAACGAATCCTGTCGATGGCCCTCCTTAATCAATCCAACCTGATAGGCTTCCAACAGCTGCTTCAAATCCTCAATTTCCTCCCGGATTTCCCGGCCGTCATCGGTATCTCCGATTTTGATTCGAGATTCCCGCGTTTCAAATATCACGGATGTAGACAGGATATCCTTGTTGTTACGAATCGCGTTCTGCACCCCAGCAAATGGTTCGTGGGAAGTGATCCGGATCCCGTGGGAATTATAAATCAGCGTATACCCGGCAATCCCCGTCTGAGACTGATACACCTTGCAGAACCCACCGTCAATGACGATCAGTTTGCCGCCTGCTTTTACAGGTTTTTCGCCGTCTTTGCTGCGGACAGGTACGTGGCCGTTGATAATATGGGAAAACTCGCTGTTGAGGCCGAATTCCTGCAGAATTTTCAGGCAGACCTCCTTTTTGGAGCTATATAAATAATAGGGGTTTTTCTGTTCCTTACAGATCTCCGAGCCGCCCACCAAAAGCCTTTCAAAGGTGGTCATCCGATCTCTTCCGAACAAAGGCGAATTGCTCCCGCACCACAAAAACCACAAGAAATCCTTGCCCAACTGCCGCTCCGGTGAGCCGGTCGCCGCATAATACCCCTGCCGGGCCATTGCCTCCGTATAGTCCAAAAAGGCTTTCCCGGACAGGCTTTGCCCATCGGCGGTTTCAAAAGAAGAAAAATTCCCATCCGCATCCATGGGGATACAGCCGTGAAACAACAAGTTCTGATTGCAGCAAAGGTACATTCCGCCCTTGGAGTAGAGAAATTTCACATGACGCTGCAGCTTCTCGCTCTGCTGAAAGGAAAATCGCAGCTGACTCATAACCGCTGCCTCTTCCGGACTCAGGCGGTAAGGATCCGCGTGGTTAACCGTAGGAAAGGCGCAATCCTTCAGAGGATATTCTTTCCCATCAATCGTAATAGAGCAATGGTCATAATCGATTTTATCAAGCAGCAGCCGGTTTTCCATACGAAATCCGGGATTGCGCAGAATGATCTGACCTTCCAGCTTGAAAAGAATCACAGCGATTGCTTTATGCATCCGGGCCACCTGCTCCAAATCCTTTGGATTATAGTGACCTTCATCGGAAACCCTGGGCTTAAAGCAAGATATATCTGTATTCCGGTAAACCTCGTTTGCAAAAGTAGCCAATGGACGAAGACTGATCCCGTAACCGGTTTCAATTACCTCCAGGTTGTTATAAGTGATAGAATTATTCAGCACATTGGCAATACAAGTCCGGCTTCCGGCTGCTGCTCCCATCCAGAGAATATCATGATTTCCCCACTGGATATCCACCCGGTGATGCCGCTCCAGCAAATCGAGAATGATGTCTGCCCGGGGCCCCCGGTCAAAAATATCCCCCACGATGTGAAGCCGGTCCACAATCAGCCGCTTGATGGTCAGACACACCGCATTGATAAATGCGTCCGCCCGCCCGATATCAATGATGGTTGCAATGATATTCTCGTAATACTGTTCCTTATTCAGCGCGTCATAATTGGTGTGGAGCAGTTCGTCAATGATATACTCATACCCTTTGGGCAGGGCTTCGCGGACTTTGGAACGGGTATACTTGGAAGCAACTAGACGGCAGATTTCCATCAGCCGGTTCAGTGTGATCTTATACCATTCGGGAAGCTCGTCCTCCGGCATGTCCTCCTTGATTTCCTTAAGCTTTGCCTCGGTGTAATAAATCAAAGTTGCCAGCACTGCCCGTTCTTTAGTAGAAAGGGTATTGGCATAAAGAATGTCTACCTTCTCTTTGATCGCGCCGGAAGCGTTATTCAAAATATGCACAAATGCTTCATATTCACCGTGAAGATCTGACATAAAGTGTTCCGTGCCCTTGGGAAGGTTCAGCACCGCCTGAAGGTAAATAATTTGGGTAGATGCCGCTTCAATGGTAGGATATTGATGAGACAACACCCGCAGGTAGCGAAGGTTTTCGCGGATGTTCTGCAAATTCTGATTCATAATAAAGCCGCCTTTCGTTGTATATCAGATCATGGACTCTATCGCCAGCATAGCCGACGACCAGGCCCACTGAAGATTATATCCACCGCAGTCCCCGTCGATATCCAGGACCTCTCCGCAAGCGTAAAGGCCGGGGATCAGCCGGGATTCCAGGGTATTTGGATCAAATTCGGAAAGCTCCGCGCCTCCGGCTGTGACCTGGGCGTTTAAAAGGCCCATGGTACCAGTAACCGGCAGCTTCCAACTTTTCAGCTGAGAAACCAGTGCGTTCAACTCATTAGGGGCAAGGCTTCCTGCTTTCCGGGAAAGTGGGGCGATTCCAGCAGCCTTTAAAGCCGTCTGTCCCACCCGTTTATGAAACATTCCCACCAGGAAATTTTCCAGCAAAACCTCCGGGCGGGCAGCCGCCCGAGCCTTCAGCAGCAGGAACAGTTCCTCTTTCGTATATTCAGACGCAAGATCTAATGAAATCACAGGCTTTCCCCCTGCTTCCAGCAGACGGGTAGCCTGACAAGACACCTGCATCACCGGCGGCCCGGAAATCCCGTAATCCGTAAATAAGATCTCACCTGTCTGGGAAACAGGCGTATCTCCTCCGGTCAGTGTCACGATGCCATCGACTTTGATGCCGGTCAACGGCCGGATTGTCGTCAATTCAGTTTTCAGCTGGACAATGGAGGGCAGCAAAGGGGTGATCGAATGGCCAAGCTCTTCCAGAAGGCGGCATCCGCTGTCGGTTCCGCCCAATTTCGGCGAAGCGGCTCCTCCGGCTGCGAGCAGCACCCGTTCCGCACGGAGTTTACCCTGAGCTGTCAAGAGAACAAACCCCTCTGCTGCGGGACGGATACCAGTCACTTCCTGGTCGCAGCAAAGCTCAACCCCCAATTCCTCTGCTCGAAACCGAAGGACATCTAAAACAGAGGCTGCCTGCAAAGACCGCGGATAAATTTTGCCGTCTTCCTCTTCCAATGGCACAATTCCCAAACTTTCAAAAAAAGAGAGCACTCTTCCCACGTTAAAGGCTTCCAATGCGGGACGCACAAATTCCGGATGTCTGCCGGTCCTGCACCGATAATTTTCCGGCGAAGCATACCGATTGGTTAAATTGCAGCGGCCGTTTCCGGTGGCCAACAGCTTCCGGCCCACCCGCGGCCCCCGCTCCAAAACAATCACTCGGGAAAACCTG
Organism: uncultured Clostridia bacterium; assembly: GCA_944386445.1. Classification (GTDB taxonomy): domain Bacteria; phylum Bacillota; class Clostridia; order Oscillospirales; family Ruminococcaceae; genus Merdivicinus. The sequence continues at coordinate 1,484 of CALXBD010000074.1, read as the reverse complement.
CCGCTTTCCGCCGCACGAACAGCTGCGCAAAGCCCTGAGGCCCCGCCGCCGACAATTGCCAAAATTCCCCGCATCTTCACTCCTCCTTGCAATTACGCTTTTATTTTACCATAAAACTGTCTCTTATAAAAGGGGGAAAACAGTCTCCTTGCATTTGTTCCTAAAGTATGCTATATTGGGATTGCAATAGATTTGAGACGCGCTTCGGATCCTTGAAAGGCGGGAAACTGGTGAAAACGATATTGATATCTGTTCTGGCAGGCGTCGGTACTGCTATTGCCGGTATTGTTTTTGCGGCGATTTTTGGAAATTGGTTCAATGGATTTTCATTGGAATCGGCAACAATTCTGGGAATGTTGATCTTTTTATGTATCGTCATTGTGACATGCACAGGGATTATCATCACAAAAGTTGACAAGAAATAGTTTGAGCTCCATCTTTCATAGCGCAGGGAGGATAAAGAATATGACGAAGCTTCTTTTTATTGGCAACAGCCACACCTATTTTAACGATATGCCCCGAATGGTGCAGGAGCTTGCAATATCGGCCGGGATCGACACCCATGTCACCATGCTGACGCACGGGGGAATGACTTTGGACTGGCATCGGAAACAGGAGCAGACTGCTTTCAACCTCCGTTTTGGCGGATACGATTACTGTATCCTGCAGCAGGCAGCCCATCCCTTTGACGGATATCAAGCTCTTTCGGATGGTGTCAGAGAGATTCGCGGCTTGGCCGGGGACAATCCGCCCCGCTTTGTGCTTTACATGACCTGGGCCGAAAAGGCAAAACCCGAAAATCAGCCGGAAATGACAGAGGCCTACCGCCGTACTGCCGCCGAACAAGGTACCTTGCTGGCTCCGGCAGGGGAAATGTGGAAGAAATTCCGCAGCCTGAACCCCGATATCGACCTCTATTTTACAGATGGCGCCCACGCTTCCTATGCCGGCTCCATGTTGGCTGCATGCGCTATTTTTTCTACTATATTCCGGCAGACGCCACCCGCTGAGCTTTCGCCGGAGGCCGTGGTCTTGCGCCGAATCCCGGCGGAAATCTCCGGAAAGATCCTCGATTTTTGTGCGCAGTTCCCTGCGGAAGGGTTCTGAAATCAATAAGGGAGGCATTATGAAAATTTTGAAGAATCTCAGCTATTTGCTGGCCGGGATTGCCATTTTGCTCCTGGTTGCGGCGGTTTGCATCGGCCTTGCCGCAGGATTCAGCAGCACAGCTGCCATCTGCTGCCTTATAATCGCCTGCGTCGCTGCCATCTCCGGAGCGTTGCTTTCGGTGACCTGGAAATCGACTGACAAAAAATGAGCAGAATCCTTGCGCCAAAATTTGAAATTCCCGTCGAAATTTGTAGGATTGTCAAAGATATTGGACAGAGAACTCTAAAGGAGAAAGCCAATGGAGGGGCCTCATAGGGAAATTGTTGGAGCGACGGTTGTGGATAGCAAGCTGTTTTGCGAAGTCGTCTAGTGAG
>CALXBD010000073.1 GCA_944386445.1 uncultured Clostridia bacterium | reverse complement strand
ACCATTTGCTTAAATTCCGGCGTGTAGCGTTTGTTCGGTATTCCTTTTGGCATAATTAAGCACCCCACTTGTTATCCAGTATACCATACTGTCCAACAAATGGGGTGCAGTTCAAGATTAATCAGATGGGGGTTTTACTTATTTGTACCAAATATGATCGATATATTCCTGTACAGCCCGGTCAGCGGAGAAAATTCCGGTATTTGCAATATTCAGGAGACTCATCCGGTTCCAGAGAGCCGGATCCTGATACGCGCTGGCCACTTTGGCTTGACATTCCCGGTAGCTTTCAAAATCAGCTAAGGACATATAGGTATCATTGTTTAGCAGATAGTTCACAATAGAATCGAATTTTTTGCCATCGACTCCGCCCTGCTGAATAAAGTCCAGCACTTCGCGAATCTGGGGATCCGAATCATAAAGACTGCGGGGGTGATAGCCATTGCGGTAAAGGGTGTTTACCTCTTCCGTATTCATGCCGAAAATAAAGATATTGTCTTTGCCAACCGCGTCAAAAATTTCAATATTGGCACCATCCATGGTTCCGAGGGTCAGAGCGCCATTGAGCATCATCTTCATATTACCTGTGCCGGACGCTTCCTTGCCTGCCTGAGAGATCTGCTCACTGATTTCGGCAGCCGGATAAATGGTTTCCGCCAAAGAAACCTTGTAGTCAGCCAGGAAAATAACCTTCAGCATATCTTTTGCCTGGGGATCCCGGTTGATGAGGTCTCCCAAAGAGCAGATAAACCGGATGATTTCTTTGGCCATGTAGTATCCCGGAGAGGCCTTGGCCCCAAACAGGAAGGTCCGCGGCTGGAACGACGCACCGTTTCGTTTGATCTGGAGATACATCCAGCAAATATGGAGCGCATTCATCAGCTGTCTCTTATATTCATGAAGCCGTTTGACCTGGACATCAAACAGGGAGGAAGGATCAACGTTGATTCCATTGGCAGTGGAAATATATTTTGCCAGACGTTTTTTATTGGCCAATTTAATGTCGGCCAATTTTTTAAGGACTTCCTTGTCATCGGCAAAGGCAGTCAATTTTTTCAGCTGATCCAAATCATGGACAAATCCGTCGCCAATCAGCTCTGTGATAAAGTCGGTAAGCAGAGGATTGCCCTGACACAGCCAGCGGCGCGCAGCGATGCCATTGGTAACGTTGGTCAATTTTCCGGGATAAATATCGTTGTAATCCCGGAACAGGTCATTTTTCAGAATTTCCGAGTGAAGTTTGGAAACGCCGTTGACAGAGAAGCAGGCGATGAGACAGAGATTTGCCATACGGACCTGGTTATCTCCGATCACAGCCATTTGAGAAATCCGATCTCGCTTTTCCGGGAATTTCTGGAAGACCTCTTCGCAGAACCGGCGGTCAATCTCCTTGATGATGCTGGTAATACGGGGAAGATGTTGCTGAAAAAGATTGATATCCCATTTTTCCAGAGCTTCGCTCATAACCGTGTGGTTGGTGTAAGCCAAAGTACGGCATACAATATCCCAGGCTTTTTCCCACTGGTAGCCGCAGTCGTCCAAAAGAATCCGCATCAGTTCCGGGACGCACAGCGCAGGATGGGTATCATTGATGTGGATAACAGCTTTATCCGGCAGGTTATCCAGCGAAGGATTCTGCCGCAGATGGGTCTGGATAATATTTTGCAGGGAAGCGCTCACGAAGAAATACTGTTGTTTCAGGCGAAGACGCTTTCCCTCAATGTGGTCGTCAGCAGGGTAGAGGACTTTGGAGATTGCTTCTGCCTTGGCATCCTCTTCCATAGATTTTACGTATTCGCCCCGGGAAAAAGTCGACATATCGAAGCTGTTAGGGGATTCAGCACGCCAGAGGCGCAGGCAGTTGACCGCATCGGAATCCTTTCCGGAGATCATCATATCATATGGAACAGCCCGTACGGTATAATAATCCTTGTGGATGGTACGCAGGCCTTTTTCATCCCATTGTTCAATCACGTTGCCATCAAAATGGACTTCCATTGCCTCATCGGGGCGGGGTGCCAGCCAGTATTTTCCCAATTCCAGCCAATCGTCAGGATATTCCACCTGCCAGCCGTCGACAATCTGTTGTTTAAATATACCGAACTCATACCGGATAGAAAATCCGGTTACAGGATATCCCATTGTTGTTGCCGCGTCCATGTAGCAGCTGGCCAAGCGGCCAAGGCCGCCGTTTCCCAACCCGGCATCCGGTTCCATTTCGTAGATCTGTTCCAAATCAAATCCCAAATCAGCCACAGCCTGTTTCATTTCGGCTTCCAGATTAAGGTTATAGAGATTGTTTTTCAGGGAACGTCCGACCAGGAATTCCATAGACATGTAATAGATTCGTTTTTGATTTTCTTTGCGGATTTTTTCAAGGTAGTCAGCGCGTTTGCTAAGCAGCTGATTTTGAATGACAGTTAAGATGGTACCATAAATTTGCCGGTCAGTTGCTTCTTCCGGGAGGTAACCATAGTCATTTTTAAGAGTTCTGACCAGTTCGTCGCGAAGCTGGGAGACAGTCGGTTTCATGGTGGAAAGACCTCCTTTATTTATAGACAGAAAAAGGACGGCGGAATGGCAGGCAACCGCAGTCCTTTTCAGCTATTCCATTTTATATTATATACATTTTTGGCGTTAGATGCAATCGGTGGAACCCATGAGGTTTTTTTCGCCAAAAGAGATATTTTTATCCACAATGACGCGGCGGGGAGCTTTTCAACAGCTCCCCGCCAGCATGATTCACAGATTTTTATAAATTTCGATATATTTTCCGGCAGAAGCGGTCCACGAGTAGTCGCCGCTCATTGCATTTGCCATGATGGCTTTTCGTTGGCCCGGATCTTTCCAGATCGCGATGCCGCGGCGGATTGCATCCAGCATATCCTGGGCATTGAAGGTTTGGAAGGTAACGCCACTTCCTTCCAATGTATCCGGATTAAAGGGATGGACGGTATCCCGCAAACCTCCAACTGCGTGTACCACCGGAATCGTACCATACCGCATGGCGATCATCTGTGCCAGACCGCATGGCTCTGATTTAGACGGCATCAGAAACAAATCTGCGCCGGCATAGATCCGCTGTGCCAGAGGGGCTGAGAATTTAATAACTGCCCGGAAGCGGTCATGATAGGCATAATCGCAGTATTTGAAATAATTCTCATAATCCGGATATCCGTTCCCCAAAACCACCATCTGGACATTTTCCTGCATCAATTCCCCCATAATTGGTTCGAACAAATCGATCCCTTTCTGAGGAGTCAGACGGGTCACTAATCCCAGCAGCGGTACCTCGGAATCCTCCGGAAGGCCCAGTTCCTGCTGCAGGGCCTTTTTATCGAACCGTTTGTTGCCGCGGGTCTTAAGGGAGTAATTGGTTTTGATATTTGGGTCTGTTTCAGGATTGAACAGATCCGTATCGATCCCATTAACGATGCCATGGATTTTATACTGCCGGGCAGACAAAATCGGATGGAGTCCAAAGGAGAAATAGGGATCGAGAATTTCCTTGGCATAGCTTTCCGACACCGTTGTCACCACATTGGAGCATTCAATAGCGCCCTTCATCAGATTCAGGCAGCCGTCAAAATCCAGCAGCGACTCCTGCGAAGGATAGATGCCAAACACAGATTCCAGAATACTCCGGTCATACTTGCCCTGAAACTCAATGTTGTGAATGGAAAACACGGTTTTGATCTCACCGTATCCCGGCACGGAGCGGTATTGCGTATCCAGGTATACCGGGACCAGCGCGGTATGCCAGTCATTAGCGTGGATAATATCCGGGAAGAAATCGATCTGGGGAAGGATTTCCAGTACGGCCTTGGAGAAGTATGCGAACCGTTCTCCATCATCATATTCCCCATAAGTTCCGCCGCGTTTAAAATACTGTTCATTGTCAATCAGGTAATACTTAACCCCATTGGCCTCTGCCGTAAAGATTCCGCAGTAGCAGCTTCTCCAGCCCAGCGAGAAATAAAAGAATTTTTCAAAATGGCATTGCTCCCGCATCTTTTGAGCCATCGTCGAGTAGAGCGGTATTACTACTCGGGCATCAATTCCGCGTTTGACCAGCTCTTTAGGCAGCGCTCCCATGACATCTCCCAATCCGCCGACTTTGATAAAGGGCAGCGCTTCACTGGCCGCAAAAAGAATTTTCATATAGTACCTCCGTGTGGCGGCTCAGATATGCTGGCCTTTGGCGATGACAAAAGGATAAGTCTGGTATCCGGAAAGAATGTGATTTTCAGCGATATCGACGTCTTTGTCGGAAATGACGCAATTTAGGTGAGCACCGCTGTGAATGGCCGTATTCTGCATGATAATGCAGTTGTTTAGCACAGCACCCTTTTCGATGGTAACATCACGGAAAATGATGCAGTTATGAAGCTCGCCATTGATGACGCAGCCATCTGCGATCAGGGAATTTTGCACCTTTCCGTCGAATCCATATACAGTAGGAACAGAGTTTTTGACCCGCGTCAGGATTGGGGTATCGGAATAGAACAGTTCCTGACGGATTTCCGGCTGCAGCACCTGCATACTGGCCTTATAATAATCGGCAACGGTATTGATAATTGCCGAGAATCCTTTGTGGGCATAGGCAAAAACCTTCAGCTTGTTAAGGTTTTTGGTAACGAAATCCCGTTCGAAGTCCACCCATCCAAAGGTATAAGCTCGATCCAGAAGATTCAGCAGCAAGTCCTTGTTAAAAATATACACGCCGAACACAGCATCCTGAGGTTCATTATGTTGTACAGTCGTATAATAGCCATCTATAACACGGCCAGTTGCATCGTGTTCCAAAACGCCGCCTGTATGTCCCGGGCATTTTTTGTTCTGATAAAGGATTGTGATATCCGCTTCGCGTTCCTTGTGGTAAGCAAGCATTCCCCTAAAGTCAATATTCATCACAAGATTTGCATCAGAGATAATAACGGTATCGATATCACAGCTTTCCAAATAAGCCTTTGCGGAAAGCAGTGCGTCCACTTTGCTACGGTCCCTTGTAAGGGCAGTTTCCGCCTTTGCAAAGGGCGTCAGGACTTTGATACCGCCGTTTTTGCGGTCAAGATCCCAGTCCTTGCCCCATCCAAGATGGTCCATCAGGGAGCCATAATGTTCTTTGGTGAGAATTCCGATATTGAAGATTCCTGCCTTGACAAGCGAAGAAAGCGTAAAATCGATCAGGCGATACCGACCGGCAAAAGGAACGGTTGCCAAGGTGCGTTCCGAAGCCAGTTCATTTGGGGCAGCCCCATAGCTTTCGGAAAAGAGGATGCACATAGTTTTTGAAGTCATAACGGTTGTACCTCCAATATAGATATCTTCAGCGGTTAGCGTCAGGCTCGATCATTTCCTTCGGACGGACAACCTGACCTTTTTTGACGATAGCGCCACGGCCTACCACAGCGATTCCCCATTCTGACGGGTCAGAATAATTACACGGGTCATCGCCGACGACAGCGCCTTCTTCGATGATAGCGTCTTCCGCGATAATGGCATATTTGACCGTTGCGCCTTTTTTAATAACGGTGTTTTTCATCACGACAGCAGAATTTAGTTCGGCGCCTTCTTCGACGGTGACACCGGAGAAGAGAACGGTATACCAAAGCTTTCCGTTGATATTACAGCCTTCTGTAACCAAAGACTCGGCGATATCCGCCTTATCTCCCACAAAGTGCGGCGGATGCGGCTCATTGCGGGCATAGATTCGCCACTGATCGCCGCTGAGGTTGATGTTTACCTTGGGATTCAGGAGGTCCATATTCGCTTCCCAAAGGCTGTCAATGGTTCCCACATCTTTCCAGTAGCCATCGAACTGGTAAGCGAACATCCGCTCTCCGTTTGCCAGCATAGCCGGGATAATATTTTTTCCGAAGTCATTGGAACTGTTGGGATCCTTTTCGTCGTTGATCAGATATTCCCGCAGCTTCTTCCAGTTGAAGATATAGATACCCATAGAGGCCTTGGTGGATTTTGGATGTTTTGGCTTTTCTTCAAATTCATAAATAGAGTTATCCTCATTGGTATTCATGATACCAAAGCGGCTGGCTTCTTCAATAGGCACATCCAGAACTGCAATTGTCGCATCCGCGCCCTTTTCCTTATGGTAAGCCAGCATCTTGGAGTAATCCATTTTATAGATGTGGTCACCGGACAGGATCAAAACATGTTCCGGGGAATAGCGTTCAATGAAGTTGATATTCTGGTAAATAGCATTGGCGGTACCTTTGTACCATTGACCTTCCTTATCTTTGACATAAGGAGGCAGGATATAGACGCCGCCGTTCATCCGGTCCAAGTCCCAAGGCTGGCCGTTACCGATGTAGGAGTTCAGTTCCAGAGGACGGTACTGGGTAAGCACGCCGACGGTATCGATTCCGGAGTTGACACAGTTGGAAAGTGGAAAATCGATGATGCGGTATTTTCCGCCGAAGGGGACAGCCGGTTTGGCCACCTCCTTGGTAAGTACATACAGACGGGTTCCCTGGCCGCCTGCAAGCAGCATGGTAATCATTTCTTTCTGTTGTTTCATGATGGTACACCTCATTTATGTTAGTGTGATCGGGAAGCATATTAATCAACCTTATCGATGGCCGGACTGTTTTGCCGGGCCTGCTGCTTTATATAAATAGATCGCAGCCAAGGGAGGAAGTTTGATGTCGATGCAGAAAGGTTTATCCTGAGCGGGTCGCAATTTTGCGAAAGTTGTCCCATTCAGGCGTCCCTCACCACCGTATTTGATCTCATCCGTAGAAAAAAGTTCCGTATATTTTCCGCGGCGTTCGACGCCCAACACCAGTTCTTCTGATTCTGCTCCGAAGTTTGCCAACGTTAGAAACTCATTTCCAGCAGAATCCTTCCGTGAGAATGCAAGGACCCGCGGATGGTCCGCAAATCGGATAGGGCAAAAATCACTTGGGAGAAGTACCTCCCACATTGCGGGAGTTTTTCGATAGAAGTCATTCAACTGCCGGATAAAGCTTTGAAATTTTCGATGCATTTCATAGTCCAGCAGCATCCAGTCTAATTCATGTTCCGGAGTCCATGGTGCAAACTGGGCAAATTCATTACCCATAAACAGGAGTTTTTTGCCGGGAGCTGCATAGAAAAGCGTCATAGCGGCTCGAAGCTTAGCAAATTTTTCCTCATATCGTCCTGGCAGCCATCCCATAGGACTGTCTCCCAGTTTTGCCAAAAACTGTTGGCTTACGGCCAGAAGCCTGTCCCCGATTTGATCGGCCGAACGGGGTGGATTTCCCTTCCCCGCAGCATAATCCAGGAGGCACTGTGCCGGTTTTTCCTGCCACAGCAGGCGGAAGCCTACATCTGGCTCTTCCCCGGCAGTTCGGACACCTGGCTGCAATTGAGCAATCAATTGATTCAAATCCGTCAGAAATTGTTTCCCACCCGGGCGCTTGGCAATGCTTTCACAGCCGCAGACTCGCAGTCCATCTACATGGCATTGCTCCAGCAGGAAGAATGCAGAGGAGAAGAGAAAATTGCGTACGGGGACACTTTCATAATTAAAATGCCGGAAATCCTTTCGCTGCAGATCCTCAGCACTTTCATAACAATTTCCCGGAAAGTTGGAAAGTCCAAAGTCATCAACCGGAAAATCTTCCGGATTCCATTCCACCCAAACACAAATATCAGCCTGATGACAAGCGTTTACAAAATCCAAGAAATCTTTTGGGGTACCATACCGGGATGTCGGTGCAAAAAATCCGGTAGTGTGGTATCCTCCGGAGCCGCTGTCCAGATATTCCAGAATAGGAAGCAGGCAAACGCCTGTATATCCCATACTTTTCACATACGGGATCAGCTCCGCCGCCAGATTTTTATAATTCAGCGGTTCACCGTCAGCGTAGGTGCGGAAGGAGCCACTGTGAATTTCATACAGATTGATTGGTTTTCCTTCAGCTGCATTGCGCCGGCTCATCCATTTTCCATCATTCCATATGTAATCCTCCAGGCTGTAGACCTTTGAAGCATTGGCCGGCGGTGTTTCTGCGTGGACGGCGAAAGGGTCAGACTTAAACTGTTCCTGTCCATTACAGCAGATCACATACTTATATGGGTCATATTCCTGTACATTGGGAATTGCGGCTGTAAAAATTCCGGGAAAAGATTCTTCCATAAGGAATCCATGGGGATTCCAATTACAGAAAGATCCTGTTACAAAGACGGCTTCTGCCCCCGGAGCCCATACACGGAAAACCGTCTGATTTCCTTCCGGATGGCATCCGAAGTATTGATATGCATCTTTTAAAGTCTGTTTTGACCATCGCCGATAAAAATTGTCCATTGGATAAGACCTCTTTCTTTCGCTATCGCAGCTAGTTCTGGGTTACAGTAAAATATGGTTAAAATGTCTTATAAACCTTGTTTTGCTATTGATTTTTTGTTGTGTATTGAAAATAAACCCAATGTAATCATTTTTGAGGATAAGAGAATGTCAAGAACAGCTCAAGTTTAAATAAAGGAATCCTATGTGCATTTACTACAATCAAATTTTACCACATTTCGCCATTTTTGTAAATAATAGACCATGTAAAAAATAACAAATTAATAGTAGAAACCTATAAGATTTTTTTGTGCGTTCTGATGCCTTTTTTTGAAAAGGGGATATACTTTATCGGAAATTCATTGTATAATAAAAGAGCCGTTTGGGACTAAACGCTGTGAAATATGCGTTTAGCTATGGTGGAAGGAGAAGGTTTCATGCATCAACTGCAGCCATTTATATACTACAATGCATGGGATGAAAGCAGCAAGGCCCCCTTTGGTGCAGTACCTGCTGGAAATCAGGTGCGGATTCGATTCCGAACGAAAAAGGAAGCGGGTTTTTGCCGTGCAGTTTTGAAATTGCGTCGGGATGGGGAAGCTGCAGATCAGGCTATTGAATTAATTCCGGTGTCCACAGGACATGATATCATATTTACAGGGGATTTTTCTGTCGAAGAAAAGGGGTTGTGGTTTTATCGTTTTGAAATTTCTACAGACGAGAGCCTGTACTTTGTAGGGAGAAATGACAAAGCCGAGGCGGTGATCGGGGATTTCCTCCCGGAATGGCAGCTGACGGTTTATGACAGTGCTTTTCAAACTCCGCAGGGGATGGGGCAGGGAATTATGTATCAAATTTTTCCAGATCGTTTCCTTCGGGGAAGAAAAGGGAAAACGCCCGCCGCGAGAAACTTGCGAACCCTTCATGGAAATTGGCTGGAGCGCCCGCTTTTCAAGGCGGATGTCCCGGATTACTCAGCTACAGACTTTTTCGGCGGAGATTTGGAAGGAATTCGTCAAAAACTGCCGTATCTGAAAAACCTTGGCGTGACAATGCTTTACTTGAATCCCATTTTTGAGGCGGCTTCGAACCATCGCTACAATACGGGAGATTATCTTGCCATTGACCCTTGGCTGGGAACAGAAGAAGATTTCACGCAATTGTGTCGGGAGGCAGAAAGTTTCGGTATCCGCGTGATTTTGGATGGCGTTTTTTCCCATACCGGTTCAGACAGCCGTTATTTCAATAAAGATGGGCATTATGACAGTACCGGAGCATGGCAGTCTCCGGATTCTCCATATGCGCCGTGGTATCGGTTTAAGGATCAGAAGCGCAAAGAGTACGATTGCTGGTGGGGCGTTCCGACTCTGCCAAATGTAAACGAAGAGGAACCGACTTTTCAGGAGTTTATCTGCGGAAAGGATGGCGTGTTGGAGTATTGGATGCAGCGGGGGGCAGCGGGCTGGCGGCTTGATGTCGCAGACGAGCTGCCGGACGAGTTTCTTGACGCAGTCCGCAGCAGGGTGAAAGCCCATTCTCCGGACGCGTACCTTCTGGGAGAGGTGTGGGAGGACGCTTCCAATAAGGAAAGCTATGGCCATCGCCGTCGATATCTCCTTGGCGGTCAGCTGGACAGCGTTATGAATTATCCTTGGCGAACGGCAATATTGGATTACATCGGCGGAGGAGACGCTGACGGTTTTTACCGTCGGATCATGGAACTTTTGGATCATTATCCGGCTCCGGCTGTCGCGGCGCTGATGAATCCCTTATCCACACATGATGTTGCCCGGGCTATAACAGTGCTGGGGGTTCTGAGCCAAGTTCCTGATTGGGAACAGGGGGAGTACCGCCTGAGCGCAGAAGAGTGGCAAAGAGGAGTTTTGCGGCTGAAACTGGCTGCGATGATACAGTACACCTTGCCGGGATATCCGTCGCTTTATTACGGAGACGAAGCTGGGATGAGCGGGTTTTCCGATCCGTGGAACCGCTGTTGCTATCCCTGGGGACAGG